>JAMCZZ010000042.1 GCA_023484645.1 Patescibacteria group bacterium | reverse complement strand
TCATACATTTAAAATAAAATGGAAAAACCAAACAAAAAATTAAGTTTAAAGAAAAAAGTAGCATACAGCTCTCTCGGTGCTATATTTTCTGTTCTTTTTTCTTCTCATGCTTTTGCCTCAGCCATAAATACAGATAACGTGTTAAACTTGCTCAATCAAGAAAGATTAGAGAGGGGACTTCCAAAATTGGTTTTAGATTCTGATTTAGATAATGCAGCCAATTTAAAATCAAGAGATATGGTTAATAGAGATTATTTTGAACATTTTGCTTTTGGTTCAACTCCTTGGGATTTTATTAAAAACTCCGGCTATAAATATCTTTATGCAGGCGAAAACTTAGCAATGGACTTTAATACTTCTGAAGGCATGGTCAACGCTTGGATGAATTCTCCAGCACACAGAGAAAATATATTAAATCCTGAATTTAGGGATGTCGGAGTTGGAATCATTAAGGGTGAATTTTCTGATAACAAAGGAAACCATAACACCATTATGGTAACTAATATGTTTGGAAGAAAAAAACCTACTATCGTCAAAATTTTTGATTTTATAACCCAAAATTTATTTAACAATGTCATTTAAGATTGTGGATAACTATGTAATTATGGCTCTGAGAAAGAGCTTTTTTTGTGTTTGACTTCGTTTTTATATGGATGCTACTCTTATTCGGTAGAAGCGAAGGGTTTATGGCAGTAAAAAAGTATGAACAAGTATGAACTTTTTCATAAAAAATCTGTTATGAGCAAAGGATTCGTTGTACAGTAAATTTCTAAGCCTGATCTTTCAGGTTTGGGCAAAAGGGGATTAAAAAACGTTCTATTGTTTCTAGAGTTAAAGAAGTTTCTTGCCAGAGGGGCTGCAAGGTTTTTTTTGCTGTATAACTTGCGCAAAACTCTTATTGCTCTTTGGGAGGGAAATTTATTAAGCACTAGGCGGTTAGAGGCATACCAACTAGACATTTTTATTAGTAAGTAATTAGGAGTGGTTTATGAAAAAAACTTTAAGAAAGTTTTTGATATACCTGCTTGCCATTGGTATGCTTATGCCTACTTGGTTGGTGACGGGTATGTTAAATGCAACGCACGCAAAGGCGGCGGGTGTTGGAGATGTTGTGGTTAATGAGATTTACTGGAATGGTTCAAGCGATGAATGGATTGAGCTTTATAATAGTACGAACAGTAGAATTTCAATAGCAGGATGGCAAATTGATGCTGCTGGTTCAGGAGTGCCAGGATCATTGATTGTCCCAGCTGGTTCGATTCCTGCCAATGGTTATTATCTGATCGCCGATAAAGATTCATCTGATTCTCTATCTATGCTTGACATAAGACCTGACTATATTGTGAATTTATCTCTTTTGGATGCAGGAGAACAATTAATAGTTAAGGATGAGCTGGGCAATACTATTGACACGGCTTGGAACAACACTAATTTCATTGGTGATAATGGACACTCAATGTCAAGAAAACCAAATATGGCTGATGGCACATTGGCTTCAAGTTGGGATGTTTCTGCTGGATCAATTAATCTAAAGACTGGTAATACTGTTAAGGCTACACCGGGTTACCTAAACGACAATACGCCACCTGCAATATTCGGGGTGACCGAAGGTAGTTATTATAAATCTGCTGTATCGGTTGGTGTAACCGATGATGATGCAGTATCTTCCATAACTCTAGATAGCGCAATTACCCTAAGCCCATTCGATGTTAACGCTGAAGGACCTCATACAATTATTGCTAAAGATATGGTTGGGAATACAACTACCGTAAATTTTACAATCGATCAAACTGCGCCGGTTGTAACTGGTGTACTTGATAAAGCAAATTATGGTTTAGATGTGACCCCGCTAATTAGTGGTGCTGACACAATAACTTTGAATAGCCTTCCATTTACTTCAGGTACTGCTGTTTCTATTGAAGGTGACTACGTACTAACAGCTTCTGATCTTGCTGGGAACACAACTATAATCAATTTTACACTTGATAAAACTGCGCCTATAGTAACAGGGGCTTTACAGGGTGTTACTTATGATGTCAATGTTGCTCCGGTGATTACCGATCTAAATATCAATACGATTACTTTAAATAATTTACCGTTTGTTTCTGGAACGACAATTTCTAAGGATGGCAGTTATACATTAGTAGCTACTGATTTAGCTGGAAATACCACAATCGTTGATTTTGCTATAAAAAAGGTTATGCCTGTTGTATCGCCTGACTTTACCGTAACTGTGCTAGAGGGAAAGAATTTCAGAGTTGATTGGAACGGAAATGGTGCTGATTCCTATATTATTAAAGTAAATGGAAATGCCGATCCTAACGGACCAATTATTATTAATCCTACAGAGGTTTATTCAAGAACAATTTCAGTTTCCGGATACGGTACATATGAAATTACTTTGATTGCTGTAAAAGGGGGTGTAGAGTCAACCGATTTTAAAAAGCATTCAATAGAGTTGAAAACTCCTGTGGTAACAACCAAGACTACAACTGTAGTTCCAGCTCCTACTCCTGCTCCAGCCCCAGTAGTTTCGGCAGCTCCAGCAAAAGCAAAAGCTGCAGAACCACAACCTGTAGAAAATAAAGTCCAGACTCCTGCGGATGATTCAAATGGCCAGATTAAAGGGGACGAAAGTTCTTCTGATCAGAGTGCTGAAGAAAAGATAAATTGGACACCATGGATAGTATTGTTTGTTTTGATTCTTTTGGCCGGCGCTGCAACCGGAGGTTATTTCTACTGGTTCAACGGTGAAGATGAAGTTCAAGCAGTAGTCAGAGAGCCTAAAAAAGAATCATCTTTCACTAAAGCTGCAGACGACAAGGAGAAAAAGGTAATTAATAAATCGGACCAGAAAAAACAGAAACGCTGGTAATTCAATAGAATTGAGGGCTTAGAACTTAGGACTTAGTAAAAAAATCCTCCGGTACTCATCGGGGGATTTTTTGTATATAATAGAATAGAAATGAAGAATAAAAAAAATATTTTTTCTAGAGTCGTTGAGTTTATTGAAGGATACATCCCGATGACTCTTGCTAGTCTGATTATTTTTTTAGTGATTATTTATCTATTTTTTGTAGTCGGTAGGACTATTTTTGATAATTACAACTCGAATAAAGAATTGGATCAAGAACAACAAAAAATCAATGATTTAGAAGCTAACGTTCAAGACATTCAAAATAAGATAAACTATTATCAGACGAGTTCATTTAAGGAGAAAGAGGCGAGAGAGAAACTGGGCTATAAAGCTCCGGGCGAAAATGTTCTAAGTTTACCGATTGATCAAGAAAATGAAAAAGGATCAGACAGTTCTTTGGGCGAAGTCAAAATAAAAACACCAAATTATCGTTATTGGTGGGAGTATTTTTTCGAACAATAATCCAGAGTTATTTCCTGGTTTGATCCCTATAATTACCAAGAAATCAGTCATCGATTTTCAATGACTGATTTCTTGGTAGCAGGGGTGGGATTTGAACCCACGACCCCAGGCTTATGAGTCCTGTGCTCTAACCAACTGAGCTACCCTGCCACAAAAAAATATGAATCATAGAATAACGAATCAAGAATATTTAATCCCATAATTCATAATTCTAGATTCATAATTCTAGTTTTTTGTCCCACTTCGCTTAAAGCTACGCGGGACATCCCGCATAGCCCCTTTGGGGCGACGTGGGATGGTAGCGGGGGTTGGATTTGAACCAACGACCTCCTGGTTATGAGCCAGACGAGCTACCGGACTGCTCTACCCCGCATCAACAAAGTTAATTTTAACATACATGAGATCCTTTTTCAATAACGAGCCTTCTTTTTAGGATATGAATTAGGATATGGAAACTTTATTCCAAATATTGTCTAGGTTCATACACATCGTGTACACATTGATACAATGAATGCAGGAGGTGTACATGAATGGAAAAGTAGGAACTGCAACAAAATATGGAACTGTTCTGCCGGGAGCAGTTAGGATATCGAAAGT
>JAMCZZ010000035.1 GCA_023484645.1 Patescibacteria group bacterium | reverse complement strand
TATTTGGGATAATCTTTCTAATTTTGACATCGTATTTCGTTCTCCTGGCATTTCATTAAATCATCCAAAACTTAAAGAGGCAAGAGATAGTGGAGTGATTATTTCTAGTCAAATCAAACTGTTTTTTAAGTTGTGCCCTGCTACCATTATTGGTGTTACTGGAACTAAAGGGAAAGGAACGACCTCTTCATTGATCTATGAAATCGTGAAGAAAAATTTAAAATTTCTAATTTCTAATTTAAAATCAAACCCAAATGATCAAATGACAAATGGGAAAATAAATGACAAATGGGAAATGAAAAATGATAAATTGTCGCAGGTTTACCTTGCTGGCAATATTGGTTATCCTGCTATCACACTGATACCAAAGTTGAAAAGTGATGATATCGTTATACTTGAATTATCAAGCTTTCAGTTAATGGATATGGACAAAAGTCCGCATATTGCCATTGTTACAAACCTATCTGTTGACCATCTTGATTATCATGAAGATGAAGACGAATATCAATTTGCAAAGATTAATATTCTAAAATTTCAAGACAATGATGATTATGCTGTATTAAACAGCGACTCGACATTTGGTTTAGATATTCTTAATAGAGAAGTAAAATCTAAAATTAAATATTTTTCTCATACAGAAAATAAAGACGCAACGGTTAAAAATGACCAAGTAATTTTAGACCCTAAAAATAGAAGTATTACGATTTGTGATAAAAAAGACATTAAGCTTTTCGGCCGGCATAATCTTGAAAATATTGCTGCCGCATCGATCGTAGCTGATATTTTGGGGATAACCCCAAAAGTTACTAGTGAAGTCGCTTCTCAATTTAAAGGATTGCCTCATCGTTTGGAGCTAGTTCAAGAGATTAACGGCGTTAAATATATAAATGATTCTTATGCTACTAATCCAGAACCAACCATTGCCGCTATTAATTCTTTTCCTGAAAATAAAATCCTTATTTTGGGTGGAAGCAGCAAGGGGGCAAATTTCGATGATCTTTCTCAGATTATTTCTAAATCTAATGTATCGACCGTCTCACTGATAGGCGTGGAAGGTCAAAAAATTAAGAATTCTCTATTAAAGAATGGTTTTAAAGGAAAAATTATTTCTGGCGGGGACTCAATAAATGAAATTGTTAGCAATGCAAAACGCCTTGCGAAACCTGGCGATGTTGTTATTTTTTCACCTGCTTGTGCCAGCTTTGATATGTTTAAGAATTATAAAGATAGGGGAGAAAAATTTAAGACTGAAGTTTTGAATTTAATTTCTAAATCCTAGATCATGGGTCAGATAAAAAAAGTAAAACAAGATTATTTAATTTCTCTAGCGGTTTTTTCGCTAGTAGTTTTTGGTTTGATAATGATTTACTCTGTTTCTAAATATTATTCACTGCAAGTGACTAATGAGGCAACTGATAAACTTTATTTAAAAAAACAACTCATGTTTCTAATAATAGGGGTATTTGCATGGATCATTTTTCAATCGATTGATTATAGGTTTTGGCAAAAGAGATCTGGGTATATGCTGTTTATAACGTTTGCTTTGCTTCTCCTGCCTCTATTGATTGGAAAAACCGAGTCTGGAGGGCGGTGGATAGACTTGAGAATATTTTCTTTTCAACCATCTGAAGTTGCAAAATTAGCTTTAATATTTTATTTATCGGGATGGTTTGCGAGTAAGGGTGAAAGAATTGATAATGTTAAAAAAATGTTTGGGCCCTTTATTATGATAATTGGATCAATTGCTCTTTTAATGCTGGCCCAGAAAGATCTGGGAACTTTAGCTATTATCGTTTGTATATCAGCTGCTATGTTTACAGCGGCTGGTGCCCCAATATACCAGTTAGCAGCAGGAGGAGGTTTGGCTGGCTTCTTATTGTGGCTTGCAATAAAGATTGAACCATATAGGCTTGAACGTTTTTTAACCTTTTTAAACCCAGAAAATAATTCTTTGGGGGCTGGCTATCATATTAGGAATGCTTTGATTGCGATAGGCTCCGGCGGAATGCTTGGGTTAGGATTTGGTCAAAGTAAACAAAAGTATTTATATCTACCTGAGGCTCATACTGATTCAATTTTCGCAATAATATCTGAAGAGTTAGGTTTTGTGAGAGCCATCGTAATAATATTAGTTTTTGCTTTTATCGCCGTTCGTGGATATAAAATAGCTGCAAAAGTGCCTGACACTTTTTCTAGATTAGTAGCCTGCGGCATAACGACTTGGTTTTTATCACAAATGTTTATTAATATTGGGGCAATGTTTTCAATTCTTCCTTTGACGGGTGTTCCATTGCCGTTTGTCAGCTACGGCGGATCATCGTTAGTAATACTTTTGGCGGCAGTTGGGGTTTTAGTAAACATCTCAAAAAATCAGTTATCCCAAGATAGTTTTAAAAGAGGATCAAAGTGAAAAAAGATAAAAAAACTATATTATTAGTTGGCGGTGGAACTGGCGGACATATTGTGCCTCTTATAAATATTGGTAAAAAATTGAAACAGTTAAACCCAGGTCTTCGCATTATAACTGTCGGGGGAAAAACTTATTTAGATCGAAAGCTTTTTAAACAGACTGATAATTTTATTCTTTTAACAACAGGGAAGCTGCATCGCAGGCTTACTCTAGATAATCTTGCTCAGTTTATTTATTTAACTTATGGTCTTCTTAAATCTTATTTCATAATTCTGAGAGTTAAGCCAGACTTAATTTTTTCTAAAGCAGGTTATGTCTCTTTCCCTATAATATTTTGGGCTAAAATTTTAAAAATACCATACATGA
Organism: Patescibacteria group bacterium; assembly: GCA_023484645.1. The sequence continues at coordinate 17,182 of JAMCZZ010000035.1, read as the reverse complement.
TACATGAATCTGATATTGTGATGGGTAGTTCAAATAAGATTGCAGCTAGAGACGCCATTAAAATATTTGTTGGTTTTCCAAGTGAAAATTATCCCAAAACTCTTGAAGATAAAATATTTTTTACAGGACAAATACTTCGTCCAGAGATTTCAGAACTTTCGGAGCATACGTTTGATTTCGGATTTACAAATAAAAAGCCAGTAATATTTATTACGGGTGGCAGCCAAGGGTCTAGAAATATAAATAATGCGATATTTAATTCACTAGATCGTTTACTGGAAAAATACAATCTAATTCATCACGTTGGAAGTCTGGATTATGATAAAGCTGTAGAAATACGCGCAAAGCTGGATGAGGAAAAAAAGTCGTCATATTTTGTAACGGAGCTGTTAACCACCATTAATTCAAAAGATTCTATGCTGAGTGCAATAAGTCAGTCGGATTTAGCCGTTTTGCGCTCTAGCGCAACCACTTTAGCGGAAGTATCGGCTTTAAAAAAACCAATTATTACCGTACCATACAAGCATGCATCTTCTAGCCATCAGGAAAAAAATGCATTGTTTTATAAAAAGCAAAACGCAGCGGTGGTATTGAATGATGATGAAGTTAATGATAAATTGGCTTCTGAAATTGATCGCTTATTTATCAATCCAAAAGAAATGAAAAAACTTGCGAGTAATGCTTTCGGCTTATTTCCCATTAATGGTCTTGAAAAGATTGCAGACGAAATAGTTACTTTTATAAAGTATGAGGAATTATGAAATATCATCTTATTGGTGACCAGGGCGTTTCAATGCGGGGAATCAGAAAATATTTGGAACATAAGGGGAAAGTCGTCTCTGGTTCAGATTTAAAAACAGGCGGGCATAAAAAAGAAAATGTTTCCTCTGATGTTGATGTGGTTGTCAGAACTTCTGCTGTTAGTCCTAGTTCAGAAGGTTGGGTTGAGGTAGAAGCAGCTAAAAAATTGGGAATAAAGATCTTGAAACGTTCAGAGTTGCTTGGAGAATTAACTAAAGATAAGGAATTAATTGCTGTTTCTGGGATGCATGGCAAGACAACAGTAACATCCATGATTGGGTTGTGCCTTGTTGCTGCGAACTTTGATCCAACAGTTTTGGTTGGTGAAGATCTAACGGAGTTTGGCGGGGTTCTGCGATTTGGTAAGTCTTCTTGGTTTGTTATGGAAGCGTGTGAATATGATAGAGCGTTTCTCGATTTTTATCCAAAAATTTTAGTGTTAACTAATATAGAAGAAGAGCATTTAGACACTTATTCCGGCGGTCTTCCGGAGATTAAAAAAACTTTTATTGAGTACATCGATCATGTGCCGGATGATGGCTTAATTGTGGCTTGTGAGGACGATGATAATATTAAAGATGTTTTATCAAAAGTAGGCACAAAGGCAAAAGTTATTTATTATGGCTTTTCCTCTTCTGAATATAAAAAATTGGATTTTAATTTATCAATACCAGGCAAGCATAATGTTCTAAATGCTTTGGCCGCGGTTGCTCTATGCGATTACCTGAAAATTGACAGGAAAATTTCAGAGCAGGTTTTAAAAGTTTTCAAAGGGGCTCATCGTAGGTTTGAAAATAAAGGAAATTTTAACGGGGCTGATTTAGTTGATGATTATGGTCATCATCCGACTGAGATTAAATCTACGCTAGAAGCATTAAGCGAAAAATATCCGAACAAGAAAAAAATTGTTGTTTTTTGGCCGCATCAGTATAAGAGAATTAAGCCTTTTTTGAACGATTTTGCGCAAGCTTTTAATGGTGCTGATGAGATTATCATTAAACCGATTTTTTTAGTTCCAGGAAGAGATGAAAAACTGGACGTCGACTCTAAAGATATCGTTGATTTAATAAACGCAAAGAACAATATTGCAAAGTTTTATGAAACAGATGCCCAAATTGTTGAATATTTGAGCGGGATCCTGGACGACAAGTCTGTGCTTTTAACGATTGGCATTCCTCCTGTTTATCGAATAGAAGATGAGCTTTTAAAAATAGAAAAAGGATCTTAGATGTCTGATATTGAAAATACTTTAGAAAAAGAACTTGGCGAGGATTTAAAAAAGAATGTTTGTTTACGCGATTTCGTAAGCATTGGTGTTGGTGGTGTGGCTGATTTCTTTTATGTGGCAAAGAACATTGATCAACTCGCAAAATGCATCATGCTGGCGCATGAACTCAAGGTGCCATATTTTGTTTTGGGTGGAGGTTATAATGTTATTCCTTCTGACTCAGGTTTTCCGGGGATAGTAATAAAGAATGAATCCAACAATGTTGCTTTTAGCGGAGATAACTCACAAGTGATAGTGGATTCTGGAGTAAGCATAGGCAAGCTAATTAATCTTGCAGCTAGCAGAGATTTAGGCGGGTTGGAATTTCTCTTCGGAGTTCCTGGAACAGTTGGCGGAGCTGTTTATGGCAATGCTGGCGCTTTTGGCTACGAAATTGGAGATTTTGTTAAATCGGTGATTTTGCTTTTACCTAAAGAAGATAAAACAACTATAGTAGTTAATAAACCTTGCGAATGGTTTAATTTTGCCTATAGATCATCTAAATTAAAAACTGATTTCAATTCAGAAAAATTTAAGCCGATCATCTTAACAGTTAAGCTGCAATTGGTGAGAAGGAGAAAGGATGAAATTCTTGGCCTAATGCAGCAAAATATGGCCAAGAAGAAAGATTCTCAACCTCTTAATGAAAAAAGTGCCGGTAGTTTTTTCAAGAATCCCGATACAAATTCAGAAACTACTGCTGGATATCTGCTAGACAAATCAGGAGCAAAAAAGTTAAAAATGGGAGGAGCTGCTTTCTCAAAACAGCATGCTAACTTTTTAGTTAACCGGAAAAATGCATCTGCTTCCGATGTTAGAAAGTTGGCAGAGAAAGCAAAGGATTCAGTAAAAGATCGCTTCAATGTGGATTTAGAAGAAGAAGTTGAATATATAGGAAAGTGGTAAAAAGACGTAAAAAAAATTATTTAAATTCATCATCTTATGAAGGGTATAGAAAATATCGGACGCCTTCTATTTTTAGCGGTGGAAAAATAAAAACTGAAAAAGAGTTTCATTTTCCTAAAATTCCAATAAAAATGATTTTTATTATTGGAATTATTTTATTCTTAATTTATTACCTCTTTTTTTCTACAAAGTTTACTATTAAAGACGTGATTGTGGAAGGTAATAAAATGGTTCCTTCCGAAAAAATTGCGGATTCAGTACCAAAGCATAGTAATATTTTGCTTTTTGGAGTATCTAAAACTAAAAAAGAAATTCTCAAAAACAATCCGGAAATCAAAAACGTAGAAATATTCAGAGGTTTGCCTGATGCCGTAAAAATAGTTGTTCTTGAGCATGAGGGAAAATTGATCTGGCAGTCGGGCGATTCAAGCTATCTAATCAGTACTCAAGGTTATGTTGCAAAAAAAATCGATCCAGGTGAAATGTATGATTTTCCAAGAGTCATCGACAAGAAAAACATTCCGGTTGAAACGGGCGCAAATTTGCTTTCACCCAGTTTTGTAGCTTTCATAACAAATATTTACAGTCAATTTTTCAATGTAACAAATATTAAACCGAAAGATTTTGAGATAAATCAGACAACGTTTGATATTAACTTAAATACCGAAGCTGGATTTTACGTTAAATTCAGCTCTTTGCGGTCGAGTGCTAAGCAGTTGGATAATTTAAAACAGGTTCTAGTCGCCAAAAGAGACCAAGTGCATGAATATGTAGATCTGCGAATTGACGGCTGGGCATACTATAAGTAATACTATTTATTAATTTTTGAGCTAGTGAAACATTAATCGTTCTTATGATTTTCAACGATCGACGATAATCGTGAGAAAATGTGATCTCTATTTTATAAAAAGGGAGGAGACGACGCCATTGTCATCTCCCGATTCTTAGTGCCCCTTACAGTGGGTTATTTTTTCACCCATTGGCCGAGTTGCTTCTTGTGGGGCCGAAACCCCATTTCATTCATGGCACGAGCGAAAATCGCACTGTTCTCCGGGTCATTGGCAAACTGCTCGACTTCTTCTACTGTCCACCGGCCGGTTGACCCGTACTCGATCGCTGTTTTTCTCGCTTTCTCGGCACTCGGGTTGTGGATAGTTGAATGTGAACCGTTGATAAAGACGCCATACCCTGCACTTTCTGGCATTTGGTCAAGATCAAAGGCACTACCAGAAAAACCACGCGACCGAATTCGTGACAGGGCAACATCTAGCCTTTCTTGTAGGCTAGCTTGATCAATGACTTCCCAGCCTCTCTCTTTGCAAACATCGCGAAGTGTTTGCTGGAACTCTGTTACCTTCCTCTTTCGGTCACTCTCACGCTCGAGTACGATCCCATAGAGGCTCTGAGGGATATGGAGCTCGTATTCTAAGTGAGTAGCACCATCCCGCAGAAAAGATAGGTGGGAGTGCTCACTCGTGCCCGATGGGCTGGCAACTGACTCAATGAAGTCTTTCCAAACAGGAAAGACCTCGGTCCCTATTCCTTTGAAGTTCATCACTGCCAACTTGTGTATGTTGCAAGGAACGTGCGTTCGATTGGGATAGGGATGGATCACAACCGATAGAACAAAATCTAGTCTCAGTTCTGTCACATTTATCACCTCTCTCCTGTTTTGTGGTTGTCGTTGGAAGTATTATTAGATTAACAAAGAATAAATAATTGATCAACGCCAAAATCCGCAGCTAGGGTTCTAAAAAATATCGATGGATGATAGAGTAGAAATAGAAAGGATAATTAATTATGACTGAATTCATTCACAAAAAACCAGAAGAGATATCGTTTTCGACAGGTGGGGCGGATGGTTTTACTTTTCCGATTAAAAACAAAAAAGTAGAGATCGATTTCATTGATTGCAGAACGGGCCATGGTAGAAAAGTAATCAGCGACTCATTAACTCACATATATTACATATTGGAGGGAAGCGCAGAGTTTGAAATCGATGACAAATTTTATCATGTTTCAAGTGGGGAATTAGTTGAAATCCCACCAAAACATTCTTTTAATTATGTTGGAAAAATGAAAGCATTGCTAATCATGGAACCACCACATTCGCCCGAAGAAGTTAGAGGAGTTGAATAAAACATGAAGACATTAGTTTTAATTAGCGGGTGGGCAAGAAATGCTAAGACATATAATCAGCTAATCGAAACTTGTCCTAGTGGATGGAGAGTTATTATTATTCCATATCATAAAATTTTTCCAGATCAAAAAAATGAAAGTATTGAAGAGAATCTTGCAAAAGTTTTGCACAAGGAAGCATTAGATAATATATATCTCGCCGGGGTATCATTGGGCGGGGAACCGTGTATTAAATTCGCAAATCGTTATCCGGAGAAAGTAAGGGCTCTTTTCCTTATCGATTCTTGCGGAGCAAGAAGTTTTTTTCCTGGTCTAGAAATTATAAAAAGTTTATTTACGATGCAAACTGTTCGTGGTGTTCACCGATTAAAAAAAGATCCTTCTGGCGCCAAAGATGTCTTTAGGCGGCCGTTGTTTTATTCTAAGATTATTAGACATTTTCTTTCTCTTAATTTAGAGGATCAAATTAAATCTCTAGCTATTCCGACAACTATACTTTGGGGCGAGAAAGATAATCTAATCAAACTAGAGCAAGGAAAAAGAATTCACAAGCTTATCCCTCATTCCAAATTGATTATATTAAAAGAGATGGATCATAGCTGGATTTCCTACAATCCTAAATTGTTTTGGGAAAATTTTGAGATTAAAGATTAGTAAAGATATTACCGGTTGGTGATTGAGATATCATCTGCTATCATAAGTTCATGGCGGAGTGGAAAATTGCGGAAAGAAAATTTGATAATATAATTGACCAGCTTCTCTACAATAGAGGTGTTTTTAAAGAAAAAGACGAAGCTTTAGAAAAGCTTTTTTTTAATCCCAATTTTGATAAAGATTTAGGCGACCCATTTTTATTAACAGGTATGAAAAAGGCGGTCGAGCGAATACAGACAGCAGTTAAGAACAATGAAACAGTTGGAATATTTGCCGACTATGATGCTGATGGAATTCCAGCAGCAGCCCTTCTTTTTAGAGCTTTTAAAAAGATCAGCTTAAAATCAAAAATTTACATACCGAACAGGGAATCGGGTTATGGCTTAAGCCGCGAAGGAATTGATTATTTGATATCAGAGAAATGTACTTTAATTATCACAGCCGACCTGGGCATTCGAAGCTCGAATGAAGCGAAATACTGTAATGAAAAAAGTATCGACCTAATTATTACAGATCATCATATTCCAGGTGAAGAAATCCCGAAGGCATTGGCGGTAGTAAATCCAAAAATAAAGGGCAATAAATATCCATTCAAAGAACTTTGTGGTTGTGGGGTAGCTTTTAAATTAATTCAGGCACTGGGAAGTATTTATTCTAAAGAATTAAACGAATCTTTCTTGAAGTGGAATTTGGATTTGGTGGCAATTTCAACTATCGCCGATGTTGTCCCCTTGATCGGGGAAAACCGTGTTTTCGCAAATTTCGGTCTTTTAGTTTTGAAAAAAACCAAAAACACGGGTTTGTCTGAGTTAATTAAACAGTCTGGGATTAAACAATCAGATATAGCTGCATACACCGTAGGATTTCAAATAGCACCCCGAATTAATGCGCCGGGAAGAATTGATCATGCTACTAAATCGTTTGAGCTTTTGATTACGGAAGATAGAAATGAAGCTCGAGAATTGGCAATTTGGCTCAATAAGAAAAATGAAGACCGGCAATGGGCAATGGTAAAAGTAGAGAAATCGGCAGTTGCTAAAATTGAAGAAAATCATTTATATAAAAACAAAATTATTGTAGTGGTGGGAGAGTGGCTAAAGGGGGTAATCGGGCCATCGGCGAGCCATTTAGTTGAAAAATATTCAAGGCCAGTTATTCTTTTTTCCAAAGAAGAAGGCGCCTACGTTGGAAGCGCTAGAAGTGTTGAGGGGGTTAACATTGTTGAAATTTTTGAAAGTATTAAAGATTCGATCAAAAAGTTTGGAGGCCATAAGGGGGCAGCAGGGCTGACCGTTACAAATATTGAAAAATTTGTAAAATCGATCGTACTTTTCGCCAACAATCATATAAAAGATGAGTTTTTAGTTAAAAGTATACGAGTAGATGGAGAGATTGAGCCAAGCGAAGTTACGAAGAGCTTGTGCCAAACAATGTCCAAATTTGAGCCCTTCGGAATGGGCAATCCGAAGCCAGTTTTTTTAGCCAGAAAGGTAGAACTCAGCGCTTTAAAAGCAATTGGTGAAAATAAAAACCATTTGTCTTTTCAGACTAAATACGGCAATAATACATATAGATCAGTCTTCTTTAACTTTGCTAACAGAAATGAAAATATTAAAGTTAATACTTTGTATGATATTGTATTCTGCCTCGAAATTAATCATTGGAATGGAACTAGCAATTTGAATTTTAATTTGATTGATATTAAAGAAAGCAAGTAGATTTATTATTCTTTGCTTGCACATTACTTTTGCTTCAGCCACCCGTAGCCAGCCTATTGCGCCCCGATGTACATCGGGGCTCCAACCGGCATTCGCAAAAGCAATGTGCTCGCCGAATTATCTTTAATCTTATATTGTATGAAAAAAAATACCAAAATTTATTTATGTGAGAATTGTGGCAATGAATTCTCGACCTGGTCAGGGCGATGTGATATTTGCGGTGAGTGGAATACACTGAAGGAAATGTCAATTCCAAGTGTTTCATCTTCACTGGGATCGTCAAGAAATAGTAGAGAATTAAAAGCGGTTAAATTGTCTGAAATTGAAAACGTTAAAAACTTTCGCATTAATACTAAAATCAATGAATTTAACCGAGTCTTGGGAGGCGGAATTGTACCTGGGTCACTAATTTTGATTGGCGGTGAGCCTGGTATTGGCAAGTCAACCTTGCTTTTGCAGGTATCTAACTCAATAGAGCAGTGTCTCTATATTTCTGCTGAAGAATCCCTGCAACAGATTAAAGATCGGGCTGATAGGCTGGGCATCAATTCATCAAAATTGGAATTAATCTCTGATGGCGATATTCTTTCAATTGAAAAGGAGATATTAAAAAGTAAACCCGATCTCATCATAATTGACTCAATTCAAACTGTTTATTTAAATACAATTCCATCAACTCCCGGATCAATAGTTCAAGTTAGAGAGTGCGGTATTTTTTTACAGAAATTGGCGAAAACAACTTCTATTCCAATTGTAATTATCGGTCATGTTACGAAAGAAGGTTCGCTTGCTGGACCTCGGATGCTGGAACATTTGGTTGATACTGTTTTATATCTTGAAGGCGAGAGATTCCATGACGCAAGAATATTACGAGGTGTGAAAAACCGGTTCGGAGCTACTAATGAAGTTGGAATATTTTCAATCCAGGAAAAAGGTTTGGTTGAGATTAGCAATCCCTCCGCCTTATTTTTATCAGAAACAACCAAGAGTGCCGGCAGTGTTATTACGGCTACAATTGAGGGAACCAGGCCGATTCTTGTAGAAGTGCAAGCTTTAGTAATTCCAACTCATTTTGGTTATCCCAAGAGAACTAGTTCGGGGTTTGATTTAAACCGCTTGAATTTACTTTCTGCAGTTATTAGTAAAAAAACTCCAATTAATTTGGGTAACTATGATATTTATGTAAACATAGTTGGTGGCATGAAAATAGGAGAGCCGGCAATAGATTTAGCGGTGTGCGGAGCAATAATTTCTTCATTTAAAAATAAACCACTATCAAAAAATCTTTGCCTTTTTGGTGAAGTTGGCCTTTCGGGGGAAATTAGAAAAGTGGTTCGCTATAAAGAGCGCGAAAAAGAAGCAACAGCATTAGGGTATAAAGTATTAGAAAATCCTAAAAATATAAACGATCTGATAGGACTATTATAGTATTGATTTTTGTTGTTCAGTTGTCGGTGTCGTTATTGGTGCGATTATCGGCTCTGAATTTTTTGGTGGAGTTACCACAGCACTTTGTTTAGCGATTGTAATTGTAACATCAGACCTAGATGTATTGCCATTTTCATCTGTGGCAATAGCGGAGACTTTATGTGTTCCATTTGAAAGACTCGAGATACTATAGGTTTTTGTAAAAGGTGCTGCCAAAACGCTTCCTATCGATATATCATCAATAAAAAACTCAACAGATTTAGCGTTAACAGGAGAACTATATAGCGCTTCAATTTGAAGATCACTTGAGATTGAAGCTCCCTCAACTGGAGAAGATATTGATACACTTGGTGTGAAATCATTGATGCTGCAGTAATCTTTGGGCGGTTCATTTACTAGTCCGTTTTCAAGCGCCCAAGCATGCACTGGATCTTCCCAATTTGGGTTGTCTGGCCTTTCAGAATGAATGTTAGCAAATGCTTTTTTCTCCATTAAATTTTCTGGCAGTGTATCTGGTGCAAGTTTGCCGTTAACTTTACAAATTTTTAATTCTTGGTGAATGTCATCTTTTTCAGTTGGGATTTGCCATTGAGCAAAAATATCGGTTGTTGTTTCTCCGGAATAACCATCATTAGGAAGTTTATTTGAGTATCTCTCTACAGTAACCGTTTGCATTCCTTCTGGTTGTTTAAACTCCTCGTTTGGTGTATCGGCCAGCGATTTATCAATGAATGCATGAAAAATGGGAGCCGCAACAACAGAGCCGTCTGCTCCTCCCTTCATTATTGTTCCATTATTATTTCCAACCCATACAGCTACTGAAATTGAAGGAGTGAAGCCGACCGACCAGGCGTCTTTGTTGTCTGAGGTTGTGCCGGTTTTTACTGCTACTGTGCGATTTGGAAAAAATAGAGAAGAATGAGCACCAAATATTAAAGATCTGGCATTATTATCGCTTAAAATATTGGCAATTTCATAGGCAATCTGTGGATCAAGTACTTGTCTCCCAGTATCTCTATCTTTGTTATATTCATAAACCACTTTGCCTTTTGAGTCAGTAATTTTTAGGACGCTGTTTAAATCATGTTTAACACCGCCGTTGGCAAATACCCCAAACCCTCCTGCGGTCTCGACCGGTCTTACTTCTGCAGTGCCGAGGGCAAGCGAGAGGCCGTATCTACTTCTTTGATTTAAGGAGGTTATACCCATGTCTTCTGCTGTTCTAATCACATTATCCATCCCTGCTAATGACATAGCTTTAACCGCCGGGATATTTAATGAGTTTGACAATGCTTGTCTTATAGTCACCGGTCCGTTAAATCTGCCATTGTAGTTCTTGGGCACATATCCGCCGCCAAAATCAGTCTGAAAATCAAACAAAATTCTAGACGGAGAGTACTCAGGTTTTTTTAGTAGAGTCGCATAAGTATAGGGCTTGAAAGACGAGCCAGGCTGTCTTAATGAATCGGTAATGTTAACATTACCGTCAATCTGTGTGTTAAAATAATCGATTGACCCAATCATAGAGAGGATTTGCCCGTTTTTGGGGTCTATGGCTACCAGTCCTGCATTGCTTGCGCCATATTGATTTATTTTTTTTACGCCTCCATTTACAGCCTCTTCGGCGGCTTTTTGTTTGTCGTAATCGAGTGTAGTAATTATTTTCAAACCCTCTTTTTGCACTGCATCTTCACCATATTGTTCGGCAACTCTTTCAATAACGTACATAGCAAAGTGCGGGGCCAATATAGTATCTTTTCTTGGTTTTAGTGCGACGCCCAGGGTAGTTGTGTCTTCCTGCTTTGCTTTTTCAGCTTCTTCTTTTGAAATTTTTCCTGTGCTAACCATTCTGTCTAGTACGTAGTTGCGTCTTGCTATCAACTTATCGGTATGAGTGCCGTAAGGTGAGTAATAGGTTGGCGATTGCGGTATTGCTACTAAGGTGGCTGCTTGCGCTAATGTTAAATCTTTTGCTGTTTTACCGTAATACATTCTAGAAGCGGCTTCTGCACCGGCGGTGCTGTTTCCATATGGAATTTCATTCAAATACATAGTCAATATATCGCTTTTTTTGTACATGAATTCGAGTTCAATCGAGAGAATTAACTCCTTAATTTTTCTAGTATAAGAACGGTCGGAGCTAAGCAGGGCATTTTTGACATACTGTTGAGTAATAGTAGAAGCACCGGTTAACCGGTTTGTTTTGTGGGTTACTTTGTACCAAACTGCTCGTATTAGGGATTTTGTATTAAAACCATGATGCTTGTAGAAATCGGCATCCTCGACGGCGACAGTCGCATCCTTTAAGTTTTGAGGAAGTTGATCGCTTTGGACAATAGTTCTTTTTTGATCGCCTGTTTCATAAAGTAAAACCTGGCCGGTTCGATCATAGATTTTTGTAGATTCAGTAGCTTTACGGTTAGCAATTTTACTTGGAGTAGGTAAATCTTTCGCAAACCAAGCAAAAGAAACGGCCGTAGCTAAAACTAAAACCACAACAAAACATAAAGAATAAAATAATAGATTCTTCCATCGAAAGCGTCTTCTTTTTTCTGGTTTTAGATTCCTCTTTTTTCTTGAAAAAATTGGAACAAATTTAGAAAATAGTTTCATCTGTTTGCCGCCTCCTTTCTTTACATTATAAGCCTTGCTTGATACTATGTAAACAAGGAAACGAAGAAATTATATGGCTTAAAAGGGCAAATGTCAATCGTATTACTGCAGAATCATTAGCTTCTTATGTTATTACCTTATCCATTTTATTGCTGTGGAACTCGCTTCACTCGGACAGTCCTCGCTAATAAAATGGATAAGGTAATGCTCCTTATGTAAAAATAAATGGCTGCTAGAAATAATATTTATTGAGTATAATAAAATGAATAAAGACTTTTTTAAAAAAGGTGTAGTTGAAACAATAGAAGAATCATCTGTTAAAAAGAAGTTGGCTTCTGGTAAAAAACTAAGAATTAAATATGGCGTTGATCCAACTCGTCCAGACATTCATTTGGGCCACGCTGTTGCAATGTGGAAGCTAAAGGAGTTGCAGGATGAGGGCCATATTATTATTTTTTTAATAGGGGATTATACAACAAAAATTGGTGATCCATCTGGTCGAAGTACTGCTAGGCCGATACTTTCAGATGCGGAAATTAAACAAAACGCCAAAACTTATTTTGACCAAGTTGGTAAAATTTTAGATGTTAAAAAAACTGAAGTTCGTTATAATTCCGAATGGTATGCCAAAATGAGTTTTAACGATATCTTGCAAATTGCAGGCAAATTTACAGTTGCGGGCATTATTGAGAGAGATGATTTTAGCAATCGGTTAAAAAAGGGAATTGATGTCGGCTTACATGAACTTCTATATCCCTTAATGCAAGCTTATGATTCTGTTGTTTTGGAAGCAGATATTGCATTTTGCGGCACAGATCAAAAGTTTAACGAATTGGCTGGACGAGAATTGCAGAAGAAAATGGGGCAAACACCTCAAGATATTATTATGGTAAAACTTTTGGTTGGGTTAGACGGGAAAGAGAAGATGAGTAAATCGCTTAATAATTACATTGGGATTACTGAAGATGCTAATTCAATGTTTGGAAAGGTAATGTCTATCCCAGATTCACTCATTAATGAATATTTTGAATTGTGCACAGACGTTTCGGCAGGTGATATGAAAAAGTATGACAAACAAATGAATCCGCCAGCTGGCAGAGGAACGAATCCCCGTGATATAAAAGCAATTTTAGCAGCCAAAATTGTTGAACTTTATCATGATAAAAAATCCGCTGAAAAAGCTAAGGAAGAATTTTTTAAAGTATTTTCAAAAAAAGAACTGCCAACTGATATTCCTGAGATAAAAATTAAAGGAACATATGCTCTGCCTTTGTTTTTAATTGAATTAGGTGCTTCCGGTTCGAACTCTGAGGCACGTCGTTTAATTGAGCAGGGGGCACTTAAAATTGACGGGACAAAAATCACTGATCCAAAATCGGAAGTTACAGCTCATCCGGACATGATAGTGCAAGTCGGAAAGAAAAAGTTTTATCGGATTAAATAAACAACAGATTGCCAATCATGCGGATAACAATCATGAAAGAATTAGTTAAAAAAATAATTATTGATGCAACAAAAAAAGCAGGGTATGCCGTTCCGCTAGATTTTAGTATTGAAACACCACCAACATCAGAGATGGGGGATTATGCTACCAACTTAGCAATGTTAATTGCTAAACGAGATAAAAATAAACCTGCCTGCCGGCAGGCAGGTCCAAGAGAAATAGCTGAAAAAATTGTCACTTATCTTTCTAAAAAGAAAGAAATTGCAAAAGTGGAGATCGCCGGTCCTGGTTTTATTAATATTTTTCTTTCCAGCCAAGTTTACAAAGAAGAATACAAAAAGATTTTAACGGAAAAAGAGAATTTTGGGCGAGGCAATAAGAAAAAGACAAAAGTTTTAATTGAATACATCTCTGCCAATCCAACAGGACCTTTACATGTAGGGAACGCCAGAGGCGGTCCGATTGGAGAGGTTATTGCTAATCTTCTTGATTTTGTGGGATATAAAGTTGCAAGAGAATTTTATGTAAATGATATGGGTCTTCAGATTGAGCGATTCGGTCGTTCATTGTATTATTGGTATGCTAAAAAGTCTGACGAGAGAATCGAATTTCCGGCTGATGGATATCCCGCTCCTTATGTTCAGGAGATGTCGGAGTTAATACAAAAAGAAAAAAAAGAAGAGCTGAAAAAAATTAATGATGAAACAGATCTGATTGAATTTTTCATTAAAGAAGGTTTATATCACACGATAAAAACAATAAGAGAAGATTGCGAACTAATCGGAATAAAATTTGATAATTGGGAGTATGAAAGTGATCTTCAGCACAGCGGTAAGACTGATCATGCAATAAAAAGACTCAAAGACGGCGGGTACACTTTAAGTAAAGAAGGTGCTCTATGGTTTAGAAACCCTGGCAACTCCGATCTTCAAGACAAGGAATCGGTTTTAATAAAAAGCGATGGAAAAAGTTTAACATATTTCGCCGATGATATTGCTTATCATATTGATAAGTTTGATAGAGGGTATGATAAGTTCATAAATATTTGGGGGGCGAATCATCATGGACATTTGCCTCGATTCAATGCAGCAATGAAAGCTCTAGGACATACCGAAGAGGATTATAAAATTTTATTCTACCAATATATCCGTCTCAAAAGAAAGGGGAAAGCTTTTAGTATGGGGAAAAGGCTTGGTAATTTTGTTACATTACGGCAGGTGATTGAAGGCGGGGTAGACCCTGATGCATTTAAATATTTTATTTTGTCGCAAAATCCTAATACTCCTTTTGATTTTAATCTAGAATTAGCTGCCGATACTTCTGAAAAGAATCCGGTATTTTATATAAAGTATGCTCATGCAAGGATTTCAAGTATTTTAGCAAAGGCAGGGGAGGGTAAGGCAAAAATTGAAGATCAAGACTTTAATCTTTTAAAAAATAATAAAGAAATTGCCCTATATAAAGAATTAATAAAGTTTCCAGAACTCTTAAATGAGGTGAGCAATAATTTTCAAATTCAGTCACTCCCCCATTATGCCAATAAAATTGCGGGATTATTTCACGATTTTTATGCTAATTGCCAAGTACTAAGTGAAGATAAAAAATTGACTTCTACTCGCCTATCCCTTGTTTTGGCGACGAAATATGTTTTAGCAAACACTCTTCAAATTTGCGGCATTGAAGCTCCGGAGAAAATGTGACGCAAGGCGTCATCCTGAGCGAAGTCGAAGGATCTATCGAGTGACAATAGATTACAAATTACGATTAATTATCAATAATAATTAAAAATCGCCCAGAAATCACGGCGATTTTTTAAAGTCAGTTAACTAAAAATCAATAGTATAAATTTTGCCTCCGGACAACATCCATAGTTTTTGAATCTTTCCATTTACTGTAAAATCATCAATCGGCATATCATCTAAGGCGTACTGGGCGACGAATTCTCCGGATTTATCAAAACGCAAAATTCTATTTAGCTTCTGATCAAGCACGAATATATAATTGACGTCTTCATCGGTGTAAATCTTTTTTGGATTTTCAATTGTGCTATTTGGGGATGGTATGTCTTTTAGAGAAAATGATTGGTCATAGTTTCCTCTGCCGAATTTAGAGACTTTGCCATCATTTAAAAGTACGTATATGTTTCCGTCAACTGCCATGTCAATTGCATCCTTAACATTTGTGCTTTTACCATTAATATAGGTTATGCCTTTTGAAAATCCGCCAGTTCCATCAGTATGTTTCCAAATTTGTCCTGATACTGAATCCAAAAGATAAAGGTTGGCAGCAAAATTTGCAATTGCACTAGCTTTTTCCCATTGACCTTCGGAAATTTTTGCTTCGCCTTGGGTTTTTGAATTTGTATCAAAAGAAATTAGCTTATTATCTTTAGTATAGATAAAGATTTTATTGCTGTTACTGGAAAATGATAATGATGAAATATCATTATTTTCTTTTCCAATTGAAGCAATTAGCCGAGCGTCTTTGTCTTGTGTGTTCGCAGAATAGACTTTCCCCTCGCCGTCAAAACCATAGATATCTGAGCCGACCAATACAATTTTCTTAGTCGAATTGTTGAATGTAATATTTGCTTCTGGATTATAGAGACGTTTGGTTTTAGTCATTTTATCAAGAGATTGCTGAATTTCTTTCGCTAATTCAGCAGCTTTATCTTTTGTAGTATTTGATTCCTCTGCTTTTTTTGCCAGCGCTAAAGCATCATTCAGCTTACTGGTATCGCTAGTTCTGCCGAGGGCAATATCTTCTTTAGCTTTATCGTATACTTCTTTTGCTTTGTCGTAGGAAAGAGAAATTTGCTGTTTTTCTTTCTCTTCTGCGACTGAGGCATTATTTGCTCGGATTTTTAGATAGCCCATAAACACTAGAAGAATAATTAATATGCCGTATAGATATTTTCGATTTTCTTTAATAAGTAAAAATCTGACTGTAGATCCTATAATTGTGCAAACCTTGAGAATAATTGAGACAAAACCGGTAGAGTTTCCTTTTCGGGTAAAAGTTTTCACTTTAATTTTTTGGTAACTTTCACCGTTTTTAATTTTATTTAATTGAGGTTCTATCGAATTTTTCGCTTGATGTAAAGTGTTCCCGGCGATTTGGCTGCTTTTTCCGAGAAATTTTTTTGCTTGCGGGCCGTATTTTTCTTTAATATTTTTTGAAGTTTTATGAAAAACTATTTTTCCGTGCTTTAATAAGAAATGAAAAGTTTTAATGCTGGTGTCTCGAGATTTTTCAAAGCTAGCCTTAACAATGGGAGAGTAGCGTTTTTTTAAGACACTAGCTACATTTTCTTCTGCTTCAGTAAGCGAAAGTACTTCCGGCAGATCAGCCTCAGGATTTTTCTCAGCTTCTTCGTCTGACTTTGTTTCAATTAAAATGGCACTTACATTTGAAACTCTACTTCTTTTTAAATTTCTAAAAAGCTCTTGCAAAGCCTCTTTTGCTGATAAACCTTCCATTGTTCTTCGGATTCTATCGAGTGAAAGATGGTTGTATAATTCCATATTCCCAAAAGCGATTCTGTCGTCGGGAATTAATCTTCCCGAGGTTATATCGGAAAAAGTTTTAAGAGGATGTAACTCTTCTTTTAAAGGCAAATTCTCTGTTAGAGAGGATATTTTGCCTTTACGAAAAATATAACCTGAAATTTTACCGGTTTGAGCTAGATATATCTCATTCCCTGCGAGAATTCCTATTATGCCGTTTAAATTACCGATCCAGCTACTTTCACCTTTTTTGGCAAGCGAGTTCAGCGATTCATTTATTTTTTGCAAAATATTTTCGAATTGTTCTTCTGAATCATTATTGAGAGAAAAATTTTTCTCAAGTGTATCACAGATGCTTTTTTTTACTTTAATTGAAGCTGCCCATGGAGAACAGATTTCAAACAAATAAAAAAGAGAGATCTCGGGGATTTTCTCATCTAATAATTTTCCCGAAAACAAAAACCTATCAGGTAGTCTTTCGCTTGTAGTCAGAAATGCATAACGAATCAAAATGTCGTTTTTGGCCATAATTTACCTAACTCCTGTTTTTTTAATTTTAACAGACTTTTGCAATCGCTTGCAAACGAATGCGGTGGTTCACTACATCGAGTACACTTTTAACTTGTTGATTTAATCTTCTCATAATATTCATTTGGTGTTAAATATCCTAATGCTTGATGCGGTCTAAAGTTATGATATTCTTCTA
>JAMCZZ010000018.1 GCA_023484645.1 Patescibacteria group bacterium | reverse complement strand
TTAGAATAATTAGAAATTTTATATTATGTCCATATTAAACAAAGTGTTTGGTTATGCCAATAAAAAAGTGCTTTCTTCTCTAGAAGCAAAGGTCTTTGAAGTTAATTCATTTGAAACTTCCTTACAGAAATTGACAGACAAAGAACTTAAAGGGAAAACTGAAGAGTTTAAGTCCAAAATTTCTGTAGCCAAAGGAGATTTAGAGAAAGAAGAGAAAATTAAAAGCGAGATTCTTCCCGAAGCTTTTGCTGTGATGAGAGAAGCAATGAAGCGTGTTTGGGGGGAGCGCCATTTTGATGTTCAGCTTATGGGTGGTATTGTGCTTCACCAGGGTAAAATTGCAGAAATGAAAACTGGCGAGGGAAAAACTATCGTGGCTGCGCTTTCTCTTTATTTAAATGCTTTGTCCGGCCGCGGAGTACATCTTGTCACGGTTAATGATTATTTGGCCAGCCATCAAGGCGAAGGTATGGGCCAGGTTTATGATTTTCTTGGTTTGACTACCGGAATTATTCAAAACAATCAGGAGTCACACAGATTTGTTAAGGAAAAAGATTATGAACACTATTCCGAGTGTGATGGAAGTAATTTAAAACCATGTTCGAGAACAGAAGCTTACGCTTGTGATATTACCTATGGAACAAATAATGAGTTCGGTTTTGATTACTTGCGTGACAACATGGCTCCAGCATTGGAATATTGCGTTCAGCGAAGTTTGCATTATGCTATTGTTGATGAGGTAGACTCCATTTTGATTGATGAAGCTAGGACCCCCTTGATTATTTCAGCGCCAGCAGAAGAGTCCGCGAGTTTGTATCAGCAGTTTGCCGGCTTGATTCCGAAATTGAAAGCCAACGATGATTACATTGTCGATGAAAAGGACAAAGTGGCTACTCTTACAGATGACGGTCTTGGGAAAATGGAACAAATGCTTGGGATTAAAAATATTTATGAGGTCGGCGGAGTTTCAATGGCTCATCATCTTGAGCAAGCCTTGAAGGCACATACATTATTCAAGAAAGATAAAGACTATATCGTAAGAGATGGTGAAATTGTCATTGTTGATGAATTTACCGGTCGTTTGATGATTGGACGTCGTTATTCAGAAGGACTTCATCAAGCAATTGAGGCGAAGGAAGGTGTTGAAGTCAAACAAGAATCGCAGACAATGGCGACGATTTCATTTCAGAATTTATTCCGATTGTACAAAAAGCTCGCTGGCATGACTGGTACTGCAGCTACCGAAGCCGAGGAATTTTATAAAATCTATAAGCTGGACGTGGTTGAAATTCCGACAAACAAATCGGTAGTAAGGCAAGACAACCCAGATCGAATCTACAAGACCGAAGAGGGCAAATTTAAGGCGATAGTTGAAGAAGTGAAAAGCCGGCAGGAAAAGGGCCAGCCGGTTTTGGTTGGTACTGTTTCTGTTTCAAAAAATGAACTTCTGGCTAAACTTCTTAAGCGAGCCGGTATAAAGCATGAGGTTTTGAATGCTAAAAACCATGAGCGTGAAGCAAAAATTATTATAAAAGCGGGGCAGCGAGGAGCGGTAACAGTCGCTACCAACATGGCTGGCCGAGGTACGGACATTAAGCTTGGGGAGGGAGTAGTCGAGCTTGGCGGGCTTCATGTTTTGGGTACTGAACGGCATGAATCTAGAAGAATCGATAATCAGCTTCGAGGCCGAGCCGGCCGACAAGGCGACCCAGGTTCTTCGCAGTTTTATGTTTCAATGGACGACGATCTAATGCGAATCTTTGGCGGCGAGAGAATGAAGAATTTGATGAACTCTTTAGGTTTACCTGAAGATATGCCGATTGAAAATAAAATGATTTCTCGTTCAATAGAATCGGCTCAAAGAAGAGTTGAGGGCCAAAATTTTGATATTCGAAAACATCTTGTTGAGTATGATGATGTAATGAACAAGCACAGAGAAGTTATTTACCGGAAAAGAAGGAAAATTCTTGAGGGTAGCTTAGTTGAAGATGAACGGCAATCAAGAGGGGATGAGATTTTGGAAAGTTATGAAGAACCGACCGAACCTCTGACGATAAAAGATGAGGTTTTGGGAATAATCGATGAAGAAATCGAATCGATTGTGAACCAGAATCCGCCAGCTGGCGGAGATGAATCAGAAAAAGCAAAGGCAGAACTTGCTGTGTTCTTGGGTGAAGATAATGTAACTTCACTAGATGTTTCGGATCTGAAAAAAAGCGCTCGCAAGCTATATAAAGATCGGGAAAACAGATTTACTTCTCCAGTAATGAGAAATGTTGAAAGAGCAGTATATCTTCGCACCATCGACATGCTATGGGTGGAGCATTTAACTACAATGGATGAACTTCGCACAGGCATTGGGCTTCGAGGTTATGGACAAAGAGATCCTTTGGTTGAGTATAAACAAGAGGCATATGGATTGTTTCAGTCGCTTTTACGAAATGTTGAAAGTTCAGTCGCACGAACCATTTTTAAGGTTGAAGTTCAGATGCCGGCAGTAACGACCGTAAGAAGAAAGCCGCTTGAATATAAAGCACCGGATCCGGACCGAGTCGGAGACTCGGAAGTAACAAATAACAAGTTACAAGACACAAATAAATCTCAAATCACAAATCTCAAATCACAAATAAACTCAAATTCTCAAACGTCAAATAATAAAAATAATACTGATGTGACGACTACAATTCGGCAAAAGGGAAAATCTGTTTATGAGAAAATGGGCGAGTATCAATCCGGTCCAAAGTCTCAAGTAAAAACCGGCAATAAAGTCGGCCGAAACGACCCCTGCCCATGTGGTAGCGGAAAAAAGTATAAAAAATGCTGCGGAAAATAGAACAGGAAGAGCTGTGATCGAATTTGGTTTTGGGGCGAGATGTAGGCCACGCTTTAGCGTGAATTAAACAAGCTGAAGCTTGCACTACGTTCATTTCGTAGGCCAGACTTTAGTCTGCTGAAGTTTTCAAGCTAAAGCTTGTACTACAGGTTTGTTATTTGGTTCGTAACATTTTTGTAGACCAAACTTTAGTTTGCTAAGATCAAATTATGCGGCCAGATTATAAACCTAACTTAAAAAATCGTCCTATACATATTAAGCAAGATAATAGTTTCTATTTCATCACAGTTCGCACAGTTCGCGGCCAATGGTTTTTACAACCCGAGAAATATAAAAAAATCCTTTTTAATACAATTAAAGAAAAAACGTCAAAATTTTCCTCTTCTTTGATTGCTTATGTAATTTTACAAAACCATTATCATTTAATCCTAAAGGTTACAAAATCTCAGGAACTCTCTAAAATCATCCGTGAAATTAATGGTGCTAGTGCTAGAGCGATTAATAAAATCGATTATGCGATTGATCGGAAAATTTGGTGGAATTATTATGACCATGTAATAAGAGATGATAAGGATTTTTTCAAGCACTTAAACTACATTCATCAAAATCCAATTAAACATGGTTTAACTAAAGGTTTTAGCTACAATTTTTCAAGCTATGATGCATGGGTTAGTAAGAAGGGAAAAGAATATTTGGATGATGCGTTTGAAAAATATCCAATAGTTGATTTTGTGATGTTAAATGATGATTTTTAGTATACAATCTAAAGTTTGTCTTAACAAGATAAATCTTGTACTACGAACCACTTGTGGATTGGTGGGGTTGATGAATGGTGCTATAATAATAAAAGAACTATTAACCAGTTATTTTATTGTTCCAAAATAAAAATGATTGAAGATATAAATTTAAAAGAAAAGACGATTGAGAAAACGATGGAAGTGGCCCGGACTGCGACCGGTGTTGCTAAAATTGCCAAAGATAAATTGAAAACTGCTATCGACGAACATATTAAAACGCCGGCAGGTGAATTGGCAAAAGGCATTTCAGAAAAGAAAACAGAAGAACGAGAAAAAGCATCTGTGCCGGCAAAAAGCGAAGAAGCTGTTATTGAATTTAAAAAAATTTCAAAGATATATGGGAAAAATATTAAAGCAGTCGACAATGTTTCATTCAAAATAGCGCCTGGCGAATTTATTTCTCTTGTTGGTCCGTCTGGAGCCGGAAAATCAACTCTAATTAAACTTTTAACTTGCGAAGAGCTGCCGACAAACGGTCAAGTTTTGGTTTCGGGGCGAGATATTGCTAAATTGAAGAAGAAAGAGTTGCCATTCTATCGTCGAAAAGTAGGAATTATTTTCCAGGATTTTAAACTTCTGCCCAAAAAGACAGTTTATGAAAATGTAGCTTTTGCGCTGGAGGTAGCAGACGCTAAAAACAGCGAAATTGTGGATAGAGTTCCAAAAATTATTGAGATTGTAGGTTTAGCCAGTAGGGTGAATGCAATGAGCGAGGAGCTTTCCGGCGGAGAAAAGCAACGGGTTTCAATTGCAAGAGCGCTCGTCCACAAACCCAAATTGTTAATTGCGGATGAACCGACAGGCAATTTGGATCCGGTAACTACTTGGGAGATTATTGAATTGTTGTTTAAAATTAATAGACAGGGGACAATTGTTCTTCTTGCAACGCATGATAAAGAAGTAGTAGATGCGCTGCAAAGAAGAGTAATTACAATGCGTGACGGCAAGATTATTTCAGACCAAGCGAAAGGAAAATACATACTCTAATTGCTTCGCAATTAGAGTAAAAACCAAGATACAAGAAACAATAACCAAACAAATTACAAATTCAAATAACCAAATTCCAAATCGTTTGTATCTTGTATCTTGTAACTTGGTGATTGTTAAAAAATAAGGATTTTTAACCAATGTTTCTACTAACTTTCTACCGAATAACTAAAATGTCCCTGGTTTCTTTCTGGCGTAATCGCTGGCTTTCTTTAGCAGCTACTCTTATTATGGTCCTAACTCTTATCACCATCTCATTTTTTGTCAGTCTTTTGCTGATCACAAACAGAACAACGGAGTCTTTGCGGGATAAAGTTGATATGTCAGTTTATTTTAATGATGACACCTCAAAAGACCAAATAACTGCAATCCAAAATATCTTGCTGTCTCGGAGCGATATAAAAAGCGTAGATTACGTTTCAAAGGAAAAGGCGTTGGAGTCTTGGAGGAATAGGAATAAAGACAATGATAAAATTAGAGATTTGATTTCCGATACAGATAATCCATTGCCTCGAAGTTTGGAAATAAAAACTAAAAAACCAGAAGATCTAGACAAAATAAACACATTTTTAGGTTCTAAGGATTACCAATCTTTAATAAAGGAAATTAGCTATAAGAAAAACAAAGATTTAGTTGACCGTCTTGTTAAGATTACTAATTTTCTTAAAATATCAGGCTGGGCAATGTCGTTGGTTTTTGTTCTCATTTCAATATTGGTAATTTATAATACAATTAGATTAACAATATTTGCCCGCTGCGACGAAATAGCCATTATGAAACTAGTCGGAGCTTCCGACTTATATGTTCGAGGTCCGTTTGTTTTTGAGGGAATAGGATACGGCGTGCTTGGAGCGATTGTGTCATCGCTTATTTTTACCTTCACCTTTAGGCTGACAGTTCCAGCAGCAGAAAGTTATTTAGGGCTTTCAAACTTGAATTCTAATTATCTCGGTATAAGCTTGGTTATAATAATTGGATTGCAGTTTTTAGTCGGATTAGTTTTAGGGATCTTTTGTTCGGTTTTAGCAATTAAAAAACATCTTAAATAGCTACAAATAGACAGAATACAGTTAGATACCTGCCTGCCGGTAGGCAAGGATAGCAGTAAATAATGACAAATAAAAATTCAAAATCAAGAATATTAGGCACTAAAATAATTGCATTTTTTGTATGTTTGTCTTTTGTAATGATGCCGTTAAATGCCTTAGCTGCAACAGCTTCTCAGTTACAAGCTCAAAAAGATTATTATACTGCTCAGGCAGAGGCTGCTAGGAAGCAAGCAGCGCAAAAGGCTCAACAAGCACAGGAAGTGAAGCAACAGATATCAAGCATTTCTAGTCAAATTAATCAAAACATGGCTTCTTTAGATTTGACACAATCACAAATTAACGACACGAACGGGAAAATCAATGAAATCTCGGCCAATATAAAGACAGAGGAAGATAACTTGGTGGTAGAGAAAGATAAAATGAATAATATTTTAGCTTCATGGTATATGGAAGGAGAGGGTGGTTTATTGGAAACAATGATAGGGGCTAATAATCTGTCAGAGATTGTGACGAAGCAGCAATATTATGATTCAATAAAGCAGCAGATACGTTCCAATATGGATAAAATTAACCAAATGAAGGCCGATCTACAGACGGAAAAAGGAAAACAGGAAGCGCAAATGTCGGTGCTCAATGGATTGAAGGACAACCAAACTCAGCAACAAAAGATGCTTGAAAGTAATAAGGTAATGAAAAATCGTCTTTTGAATGACACGACAGCTGCCGTTAGCGACCTAAACGCTCAAGCGCAGCAAGCCGAGGCTAAAGCCCAAGAGATCAGAAAGATTTTAGCAAGCATCTATAGCAGCAGCAAAGGAACCCCGATGGGCTCGGAGCTTGTATCATCAATCGATAGCGGTTGGTACTACAATCAAACCGATTATCCCGATACATATATGTCGCCTTCAAGACTAACAATTAAGGATGCAGGATGTCTTATTACTTTAATTGCCATGATCGCAACAAAATATGGAAACAGTATTACTCCCCCGGGAGTTGTAGCGGCTTCAAATTTTAGTTATGACGGATCTTTTTATGGATTTAAAAGGAGCGTCGGCGTTAGCGTCGGCTCCACTATTCCGGTTAACTGGGACACAATAAATTCTGAAATAGCCCAGGGCCATCCGGTTATTGTTAGTGTGAAAGTAGCAGGGCCGGTTTATAATTTTGACGGGTCAAATCACTTCATTGTTATTAAAGGTTTTTCTGATGGGAAGTATTTAATTCACGATCCTTATTGGAGAAATAGCAGTTATAACAAAGACAATGTGATTTCGATGAAAATAATAAACGGGTGATTACTTAAATATTTCAGCTATATTTCTCTAAATTTAATGGTTGGTTAGCCAGCAGCTTTATGATATTATGATCACATGGAAAAAAATCAGGAATCAATAAAAAAATCAAAACAATTAAGATCAAAAAGGTTATCTTTTTTTATTTTGATTTTAATTGGATTGTATCTTTCGTTTGCAGTAGGTTATTCCTTTGGCCAAAAAGGGGTGCCGGTTTTGGGACCTAGCAGTTTAATTAATACTGATTCGACTAAGCCAAAGGATGTTGATTTTTCCTTGTTTTGGGAAGCATGGAATAAGTTAAAAGATAAATCGGTTCAGAACGTTGATTCAAAAAAACTTGAAGAAGGAGCAATTTCGGGGATGCTTTCTTCTCTTGGCGATCCTTACACCGTGTACATGACTAAAAACGAAAACCAGCGCTTTCGAGAAGACATCCAAGGGGAATTTTCTGGTATCGGTATAGAAATTATTCAAAAGAATAATATGCCAACAATCGTTGCTCCACTATCTGGGTATCCAGCAGAAAAAGCCGGTCTAAAAGCGGGTGATATTATTTTAGAGGTAGATGGAGAGGACACGGCCAAAATTGGATTCAACGAAACTATAAATAAAATAAGAGGGTCTGAAGGATCAAAAGTTAGCTTAAAGATTTTGAGAGAAGGAGCTAACGATGCACAAACATTTGAAGTTGTTCGTGCGAAAATAACTGTTAAAAGTGTTGAGTCTGAATACAAAAATGTATCTGGGAAGAAATTGCTTTATATAAAATTAAGACAATTTGGAGATGACACGGATGGGTTATTTAATGCTGTGGCCAAGGAAGCGACTAAATCCAAGCCGGATGGGATAATTTTAGATTTAAGAAATGATCCGGGCGGTTATTTGGAAACGGCTGTAAATGTTTCAAGTTATTTCATAGAAGACGGAGTGGTAGTATCAGAAAAAGGGAAAACATCTAAAGATTACAAAGCTAAAGGCAATGCTATGTTGAAAGATATTAAAACTGTTGTTTTAGTCAACAAAGGTTCAGCTTCGGCTTCCGAGATTGTGACAGGAGCTCTAAAAGATAGGAAAGGCAGCAAGGTCATTGGTGAAAAAACATTTGGCAAGGGGAGCGTTCAAGAACTTGTTGATTTATCGGATGGTTCTTCGATAAAAGTTACTGTTGCCAAATGGTATACTCCCAATGGCACTCAAATAAACGGAGAAGGAATAAAGCCGGACATCGAACTATCGAACGACGATAATTCCAAAGTTGATAAACAGTTGGATAGAGCAATCGAGTTTATGGTAAAAGGACAGTAGTTTTATTTGGCTCTGAATTTTTGAGTAAATGTTTGCTATAATATAAGCAGATATTCTTGTGGTAAAGGAGGGGTTTGGCGGTTGACTCAAATAATCAAATTGGCGGTATGCAAAGTTCTACTAATCAAAACGCTTCTACTTCAAGCAGCCCTTGGGAAGAGGAGCTTGATTTACCGGAAACCGCGCCGAAATCACAACCCAAAGTTATAGGTTCGCTTGATCCCAAAGGAAACGATGTTGAATCAGAGCAACCTGTTCCTTTTAATGTACCTGAGAATATTGAAGAAAAGGTTGGCCAAAAAGTTCCTGCTGGAAATTATATTTCGCCGAAAGAACCAGTTCCACCTTCTCCTGCAACTGCTAACCCTACTTCACCGGCAGTTTCTCCAGCAAATGTTCCCAATGGCGGCGCTGCGGCCAAAACAATAGTTAATGAGACACCGGGAACATCTTTGCCCCAAGCTAATAATCAGATTAAGCCGAAAAAAAGTGTCTTTTCTTCTCTATTTGGTAGGATGGCAAAAAGAAAAACAGAAGAGATCCAGAAAGAAGCGCCTTCTGTATCTTCTACATCTTCAAGTCCTAGTCCTAATTCAATATTTGCAAACAAAGGGCTTTTGCCTGAACGGCCTAAGTTTGACGTAGAACCAGCCAAAGATCTCACGCCTGCAACAAATAAATCTTTTTTGGGCAGAAGACTAGTTCCTGTTTTTGGAATATTAGTTTTCTTCGCCTTTTTAGTTGCTTTAACGGAGCTAGGACTTCTGTCGGTTGGTGTGGAAAAAATTTATGGGGCAATTGGTGTGGAAAAAATCTGGGGAGGATTGGGAGTTAATTCTGAACCCTCCTTTGCTCGATCTGCAGCAGAGATGAAAAAACATCAGAACTTTAAAATAAAAGGCAACATTACAATGTCGGTGGATAGCTCGATTAAATCGCCGGTTACATCGCCTTTATTAGTAGCAATTGCCCAACAAGTTCGTTTTACAAAGAAAGACCAAGATGCTTCAGAATCTGTAAATGCATTAAAGACAGCGACAAACAGTAATGATGTTTATAATTTGTATGACAGCACGGGGAGTGGCTCTTCAAATTCTTCAGCTACTAGCGATTCCAGTGCTGCCACTGATTCTAGTTCGGCTAGCAGTGCATCCAGTAGTACTTCTGACGGAAGTGCAACAACCGACTCGAGCAATAGCATTTCTCCTGAATCAACTAGCGATAGCAGTTTGTCGAGCGATGCAAGCAATATCCAAGAAGTAAAAGCTTCATTCGAGACACAATCAAACAAAGACAGTATAGGAACAAGTTTAGATGTTAATGGAGCATCTGGATCTTCTAAAATTGACCTTTGGCTGCAAGGCGGAAATTTGCTTGTAAAAAGCGATGCCTTTAAATTCAGCGATAATGCAGAGTCAAACAAATGGCTTTCTTTTTCGATAGGAAAACTCGAAGGGAAATCCTTGCAAAGTGATTTTTTTGCGATTGACACGCAATCGGGTATTTCGATAAAAGGAAAGAGAAGCTCCAATGAAAAAGTTGGAAGCGTGAGATGCTACAGGTATAAAATTGACAGTATGGAGATAGGAAATGCTTTATCTGGCATTGGGATTACTTCTGATATGGTGCAAAATATTTCGGGCGATGTTTGGATTGGGATTAATGATAAACTAATTCGGAGGGCTGATTTAAAGATCATAACCCCGATTTCTTCTGCGGTTTCATCATTTGATATTTCTCTAGAGTTTTCTGATTTTGACATTGAAAACAAGATTAGTGTGCCTGAAGATAGCGAAGTAGTTAAAGCTTCCGGCACCAGTTCAACGGAATTAAGCAGCAATGATACAACGCGAAAAGACGACGTGACCAAACTGCTTGCAGCACTTAAAAAATATAAAAATGATAATGGAAGCTACCCCGTATCGAATAGCCTATTGAAATTGAATACTGCTGATAACATTATTGAAAAGGCGCTGGTGCCCACATATCTTTCGGCATTGCCATCAGACCCGAAGGACGGTTGGTACTATGCATACAAATCTGATGGTAAAAAGTGCTCAATAAGCGCGAGATTAGAAAATACAAGCGACTCTCTGGGGCAAACGATTAGCGGTGTGTTCTTGTATTTAAAGTACAATAATGATTAATATAATATAGATGGGCTGATATTAACAAAGGAGAAATATGACGATAATTTGGATTCTGGTAGGGATTATAGTAGTTTTGTTGTTGATTGTGGCTTCAATGTATAACCGGCTTGTTCAATTGAACATTCGAAGCGACGAAGCTTGGAGCGATATTGACGTACAATTAAAACGGAGATATGATTTAATACCAAATCTCTTGGAAACGGTCAAAGGCTATGCAAAACATGAGAAGGGAGTGTTTGAGGAAGTTACAAAAGCGAGGGCAGAGGCCTTGGGTGCAAAAGGCATAAAGTCTAAGTCGGATGCTGAAAATAAGGTTTCAGAAGCACTAAAGTCAATATTTGCAGTCGCTGAAGCTTATCCAGATCTTAAGGCAAGTCAGAATTTTAGCCAACTGCAAGACGAATTGACTGATACAGAAGATAAAATTCAGGCAGCGCGAAGGTTTTACAATGCTAATGTCAGAGATTTAAACATTGCAGTTGAAAGCTTTCCAACCAATATTATTGCCAACATGTTCAGCTATAAAAAAAGAGAATTATTTGGTTTAGAAGAAGCTGCTGCGAAAGAGCCAGTAAAGGTGAAATTCGACGATAAATAACAAGTTTTATTGTTCGAACGAAGTGAGAATTATGTGGCTTAAACTTCTCGCTACGCTCGAAGAATATTTAGATTAAGGATCAAATATGCAAAAGTTAAATTTTAAACCGAGTTTGAATTTCAAAAAAATTAATTGGCCTTCAATAAAAGATTTAAGAAAAGACGCATTGCTTGCCATATTGTCATATTTCCACGTTTTAGTTTTAATACCGCTTATTTTTGGAAGGAAGGATGAGTTTGTCCACTATCACGCGAAACAAGGCTTTTTGCTACTAATCATTTGGGTTTTGGCGGGATTCGCTTTTTACTTGCCCTATCTGCCTTGGATTTTTATAGTCATCATCTTTGTAGACACTCTATTTGGCATTATTCATGTTATTTTAGGCAAGGCACGGCCAATGCCTCTTTTGGGTAAATTTGCCGATAAGATGAATCTCTAAGAGAAAATGACTTTTTACGATCAAATAGCATCAAACAAAAGAAAATCAGTGCTCTTTATGGGGCTTTTCTTAATTTTTGTAATTCTCCTAGGCTGGCTTTTTTCTCAAGTTTTTAACTCTCCAATTATTTTATGGGTTGCGGTAATAGTAAGCGTTGTCCAAGCTATGGTTAGTTATTATTCTGGTGATAAAATCGCTTTATCAATCTCCGGCGCCAGAGAAATTCAAAAGAAAGAAAGTCCTCGATTGTGGAATTCAGTAGAGAATCTTTGCATTACTGCAGGTCTCCCGATGCCAAAAGTTTATATTATTGATGATCCTGCTCCAAATGCTTTCGCAACCGGAAGGGATCCTAAGCATGCTTCAATTGCGGTTACGAGCGGTTTGTTAGACACTATGTCAGATTCAGAACTAGCTGGAGTTCTTGCTCACGAGATTTCCCATATTAATAATTATGATATACGCCTAATGACCATTATTGTTGTGCTGGTAGGGGTAGTGGCAATATTATCCAATTTCTTTTTACGATCAAGAATGTTTGGTTTCGGCCGAAGGGACAACGATAATAACGGCGGCCAAATTCAATTAATATTACTCATTATAGCGATCGTTGCCTCCATATTGGCTCCGATTGCTGCAACTTTAATTCAACTTTCCATCTCAAGAAAAAGGGAATTTTTAGCTGATTCTTCAGGGGTGTCTTTGACTCGGTATCCCGATGGATTAGCGTCTGCTCTAGAGAAAATTTCAGAGTACAAAGCTCCGATGAAAAATGCTAGTAGCGCGACGGCTCATATGTATATTTCAAATCCTCTCGGCAAGAAACAATCATATTTATCAAAAATATTCTCCACTCATCCTCCAATTGAGGAGCGAGTCGCTGCTTTAAGAAAGTTGAGCTAATAAAAGGAGAAGGACGTGCGCCGCTCAGCACGTCCTTCGGTTCTACCAGAGCAAAGAACTCTATTGTTTGTATTATGGATGCTTCCGCTTCTGCTCTGGTTTGGGAGATTCTCCCGCCGCTGTTCAAGGTTTTGTTGCCTCAATTTGCGTCATTTTTAATTTATTACAAAATAGTGAATTTTACAATGTTAGAATACACATTATAGAAAAGGCTGCATACCGTCGTTAGACATTGGCATGCAGCCGGTGCGTTGGGAGAGAGATATTAAGCCTCGAAGTAGGTTTCGAGCCAGTTCCTTGTCACTGCTGTTCGCAGTTTCTTGAGTGCTCTAGCTTCGAGCTGTCGGACACGTTCCCTGGTGATATTGAGGTGTTGACCTATTTCTTGTAGAGTCGAGGTCATCCCATCCGCCAGGCCGAAGCGCTTCTCGATAATCAGTTTTTCCTGAGGATTGAGCCAGGACATAAGTTGGCTTAAGATTTCGAGCCCTTCCCTATGCAGGGTGTCATCCTCAGGGTTGGACGCGTGTAAGTCGTTCAACCGTTCGAGAAGCGACGTGTCGTCGCCATCTTTCAGTCCTTCGTCCAACGAAACGAGTGCCTCCGACGCCTCGAGCAAACGCAATACCTTCTCCCTCGACATCTGCGTTCGCTCACACAGTTCCTCCACTGTGGGCTCTCTTCCGTATTCGCTCTGGAAGTCCGAGTCCACTTTATGGAGCTTTCTGATGGATTGAACTACGTAGCTTGGCACCCTTATAGCGCGTCCCTGGCGTTCAATAGCACGGGTTATGGCCTGTCTGATCCAAGCGACGGCATAGGTTGAGAACCTAAACCCCTTCTCCGGATCGAAGGAATCCACGGCCTTAATAAGGCCGATGTTGCCCTCCTGAATGAGATCCGGCAAAGGCAGGCCCGAACGAGAGTATACCTTAGCCACGCTCACCACGAGTTTCAGGTTCGACTCGATAAGCTTGCGTTTGGCCTTCTGGTCACCCTTGATGGTCCTACGCGCCAGTTCTCGTTCTTCTTCGGTCCCCAGTAAGGGCCGCCTGCCGATTCGAGTGAGATACATACCCATCGAATCGCCGATGTCAGAAGTTTCGGCTAGTGTTTCTTCTATTTCTGGTTCTATTAATCCCAGCAAACTGTTTCCCATCTGAAATCCACCCCTTCTGGACGTTTTGTTTTTTAGTAAATCTATGAGTCCATGATCGTATTTATACACTGTTATTATAATTTTGTCAATCTATTTTCTTGATTGATGAACGGAGAAAACGGCCAATAATGTTAACACTTGAATTTAGAGGGTGAGCAAAGGTAGAATAGGCTTATGGAAAATAAGCTATCAAAAAGTGAAGCGAAAGTTAGAATTGAGAAATTGCGAAGCGTAATTGATGAGACTCGGTACAAATATCATGTTTTAAATGATCCGACAGTTACTGACGCGGATTATGATTCTTTAATGAAGGAATTAGTTGAGCTTGAACGAAAATATCCGGAATTTTTAGATCCCAACTCTCCTTCGCAAAAAATTGGCGGCGAGCCGGTTAAAAAATTCAAAACCGTTAAGCACAAGACCCCAATGCTTTCTTTGAATGATGCTTTTGATGATACCGAGCTAAAAAGTTGGTTTGATCGTGCGGCAAGGCTCGTCGGAGAAGAAACAATTTTGAGTTATGGTTTTTATTGTGAACTAAAAATGGATGGGTTGGCGGTTAGTCTGGTTTATAAAAACGGAGAACTCGATTACGCTCTTACTCGCGGTGATGGAAAAGTGGGTGAGGATGTTACTTCAAACATAAAAACCATAAAAAGTATCCCCTTGAAGTTAAGACAAGAATCTAAATATTTTAGTCTTGTAAAGGATAAAACCATCGAGATTCGTGGCGAGGTCTATATGCCGACATCGTCCTTCGAGGCATTGAACAAAGAGAGAGCGAAAAAGGGCGAACCGCTATTTGCAAACCCTAGAAATGCAGCTGCAGGCTCAATACGTCAACTTGATCCAAAAATTTCTGCTTCAAGAAATCTAAATTTTATGGGTTATGCCTTAATTGGAATGGATACGGAAACACACGAAGAGGAGCACAAAATAATTTCTGATTTAGGATTACTAAGCAATGGTCATAATAAATATTGCCGAAATTTAGATCAGATTGTGAAAATTTGGCATGAATGGGAAAAGATTCGATCGAAATTACCTTATCAGATCGATGGTATGGTTATTAATATTGATAATGAAAGATTATTCCAAAAACTTGGCGTTGTTGGCAAAGCTCCTCGTGGGGCAATCGCTTTCAAATGGCCGGCAGAAGAGGTAACAACAGTAATCGAAGATATTGAAGTTCGAGTAGGGCGAACTGGTGTTCTTACACCAACTGCGCATTTTAAACCTGTTGTAGTGGCCGGATCTACAGTTTCGCGGGCAACCCTGCATAATCAGGATGAAATTGAGAGAAAAGATATTCGAATTGGGGATACGGTTGTAATTAGAAAAGCAGGCGACATTATTCCTGAAGTTGTAAAGTCAATTACAGAGTTACGCACTGGCAAAGAGAAAAAATTCAAAATGCCGCCGACTTGTCCGATGTGTGGCGGAAAAGTAGAGAGAAAAGAAGGTGAGGCGGCTTTCAGGTGCCTAAACAAGAACTGTTTTGCTGTTGAATTCCGTTCCCTTGAGCACTTTGTTTCTAAGACCGCTTTTGACATTGATGGACTCGGCCCGAAAATTTTAGAAAAATTGTTAAGCGAAGGCTTGATTCACGACGCATCAGATTTATTTACTCTAAAAATGGGTGATTTGGAGCCGTTGGAGAGATTCGCTGAAAAATCAGCCCAGAACGCGATTGACTCAATCGAACAATCGAAAGAAATATCTTTATCTCGATTTATTTACGCTTTGGGCATAAGAAATGTAGGCGAACAAACGGCTATTGATTTGGCGGAGAAATATCACACAATAGATAACCTGATGACTGCGACTTCTGAAGATCTTAATTCCATATATGATGTTGGTCCAGTTGTGGCAAAAAGTATTTATGAATATTTTAAGGACGAAAAAAATATTCATTTCGTAAGGAATTTATTAAAAAATGGTGTTAGAATCCAAAAAATCGAAAAGAAAGAAGTTAAAGCTGAAATTGCGGATAAAACCTTCGTTTTCACCGGCGGATTAGATTCAATGACGCGTGATGATGCCAAGGCGCTGGTTAGAAATTTTGGCGGCAATATTTCTGAATCAGTGAGTTCTAAAGTTGATTATGTAGTAGCAGGCGAAGAAGCAGGCTCTAAGTTGGATAAAGCGCAAAAACTTGGTGTCAAAGTTGTTTCTGAAAAAGAATTCTTGAAATTGATTAAATAGTTTTATATAAGCGAAATGACCTCCAGGGCGGAGGCCATTCGATATGTAAGTTGAGGCTGGGTGCCTCACTACTGAGGATTGCTATGCTGCGGGCAGAGGTTCAGCATTAATGGCGGAGACTGCATCTTCGACGGAATCATAGATATCGAAGAATTTGTCTGTTCCGGTATTTTTCAAAGCTCGGTGGACCCGGTCTGTGCTGGAACAGACTAAGACGAGATTGCCAGCCACTTGACGCAGGCAGCTTAATCCGCCGATCAGAACACCGAGGGCGGTGCTATCAAGGTAATCCACTTTCGTAAGGTTGACCACCTGGCATGGATCTGTTGTTGCCTGCTCCATGATTGTTTGCCTCAACTGCGGAGCGGTATAAACGTCTACTTCACCTTCGAGGTCAATGACGAAGATGTTACCTACCCGTCTGGTAACCAATCCAAACATTTCATCCTTCTTTCCAGTGCTCTTGCACTATGTATTTGGAATGACCTCCAGGGCGGAGGCCATTCGATATGTAAGTTGAGGCTGGGTGCCTCAATGCAGGGTAGGGGCTCAGGATGGCATCATTGCCAGATCGACAGAGTCGAAGACGCTGAAGACTCGGTTCAGGCCTGTGATGTCGAAGACTCGACTGATTTCTTCTCGCCGGGCCACAATAATCAGTCTGCCTTCTTTGTCGCGAGAATATTTCAGTCCTCTTATCAAGGCAGCGAGCCCCGAACTGTCGATATACCCCGTGTGTTCAAAGTTAACCACGAGGTTGCCGCATCCTTTGTTGAGATGAGACAAGATTGTATCCCTGAGGATTTTTGATGTGTAAGCATCTACATCCCCAATCGGGAACAGCATGCAACTGCCGTTTACTACACTTGTGTCAATCCTGAAATTGATCATCTACCTTCCTCCTTGAAATTACCCAACTATTTATAACACAAATAAAATCTTTTGTCTAGCGACTTAATCAGTTGAACTCAAGTTGCTTTAGTGCTAATATTTTATTATGTCAAAGCTAGATATTTCTCAAATTGAACACATTGCAAAGCTCTCAAGGTTAAAGTTAACCGATGAAGAAAAGAAGCTGTATTCAGAACAGCTTTCTTCTGTACTAGACTACGTTGAGCAACTTTCTCTTGTTGATACAAAAGATGTAGAGCCAACAGCGAATATTACCGGGCTTAAGAATGTCTTGCGAGAAGACGAGGTAGAAGAGAGCGGTATTTCGCATGAGGATATTAAATTAAACGCTCAGAAGAAAGCTGTTCTGAATTTGAAAACGGTAATTTTGTCGTGCCAGGAGTCTTTGAGTAAGTAATATGAATTTAAACGAACTTACAATCAAAGAGGCGAGTGAAAAATTGGCCAAAAAAGAAATTACTTCAGTAGAACTAACTGAAGCGGTTTTTAATCGTATTGATAAAGTTGAATCAAAAGTGGGAGCATATATTACACTATGTAAGGAAAAAGCGTTGGAGATGGCCAGGGCTTCAGACGAAAGAAGAAAAAACAATAAAATCTTAAGTGAAATTGACGGTATTCCAATCGCGGTGAAGGATTTATTCCTGACAAAAGGCGTTAGAACTACGGCTGCTTCAAAAATTTTAGAAGACTTTCTACCCATCAATGAGTCAACTCCCACAAAAAAGCTTTGGGAGGCAGGCGCGGTTTTGATTGGAAAAACTAATCTTGATCAATTCGCAATGGGATCGTCAACTGAAACTTCCGCTTATAAAACATCGAAAGAATTTGATTCTACCACCAGAAACCCATGGAATCTAGAGAATGTACCAGGAGGCTCCTCTGGTGGGTCTGCGGCTGCGGTAGCAGCAGATGAATGCATTGCTGCAATTGGTACGGATACAGGTGGATCAATTCGTCAGCCAGCAAGTTTTTGCGGCATTACTGGCCTTAAGCCAACTTATGGTAGAGTTTCTCGTTTCGGTGTTATTGCCATGGCTTCTTCGCTTGACCAAGTGGGTCCAATGACAAAAACAGTTGAGGACTCTGCTATACTTTTAAAATATCTTTCAGGTTGGGACAAGTACGATTCAACCAGCTCAAAAAAAGATGTGCCAGATTATGCCAAATCAATTAATAGAAATATTAAAGGACTAAAGATCGGCATCCCGAAAGAATTTTTTGGGGAAGGGCTTGATCCCAAAGTAAATAAAGTTATTGAAGAAGCGGTTGAGCAATTAAAATCTTTGGGGGCAGAAGTCGTCGACATTTCACTGCCAACAGCCAAATATGCTTTAGCAGTCTATTATATTTTGATGCCGGCGGAAGTTAGCTCAAATTTGGCTAGATTTGATGGTATTAGATATGGACATTCGACTATTAAGAAACAAGACGCAAGTAACTCCCAGATTCTAGAGGAAGTTTATTCTAAATCAAGAGCTGAGGGTTTTGGGTCTGAAGCCAAGAGAAGAATTATGCTTGGAAGTTATGTTCTTTCTGCTGGATATTATGATGCGTACTACAAGAAAGCACAAAAAGTGCGTACTTTAGTTAAAAAAGAATTTGATCAGGTATTTTCAAAAGTTGATTTAATAGTTACTCCAGTAACACCAACACCTGCTTTTAAATTCGGTGAAAAAGTATCCGATCCACTGTCTATGTATTTATCTGATGTAATGACTGTCCCCGCTAATCCAGCAGGATTGCCTGCGATTTCAATTCCTGCAGGCTTTACAGACGCCGCATCCACCAAAGGTGGAGCAGGCGCCCCTGCTTCCGGACGGTATTCCAATCGCGGTGAAGGATTTATTCCTGACAAAAGGCGTTAGAACTACGGCTGCTTCAAAAATTTTAGAAGACTTTCTACCCATCAATGAGTCAACTCCCACAAAAAAGCTTTGGGAGGCAGGCGCGGTTTTGATTGGAAAAACTAATCTTGATCAATTCGCAATGGGATCGTCAACTGAAACTTCCGCTTATAAAACATCGAAAGAATTTGATTCTACCACCAGAAACCCATGGAATCTAGAGAATGTACCAGGAGGCTCCTCTGGTGGGTCTGCGGCTGCGGTAGCAGCAGATGAATGCATTGCTGCAATTGGTACGGATACAGGTGGATCAATTCGTCAGCCAGCAAGTTTTTGCGGCATTACTGGCCTTAAGCCAACTTATGGTAGAGTTTCTCGTTTCGGTGTTATTGCCATGGCTTCTTCGCTTGACCAAGTGGGTCCAATGACAAAAACAGTTGAGGACTCTGCTATACTTTTAAAATATCTTTCAGGTTGGGACAAGTACGATTCAACCAGCTCAAAAAAAGATGTGCCAGATTATGCCAAATCAATTAATAGAAATATTAAAGGACTAAAGATCGGCATCCCGAAAGAATTTTTTGGGGAAGGGCTTGATCCCAAAGTAAATAAAGTTATTGAAGAAGCGGTTGAGCAATTAAAATCTTTGGGGGCAGAAGTCGTCGACATTTCACTGCCAACAGCCAAATATGCTTTAGCAGTCTATTATATTTTGATGCCGGCGGAAGTTAGCTCAAATTTGGCTAGATTTGATGGTATTAGATATGGACATTCGACTATTAAGAAACAAGACGCAAGTAACTCCCAGATTCTAGAGGAAGTTTATTCTAAATCAAGAGCTGAGGGTTTTGGGTCTGAAGCCAAGAGAAGAATTATGCTTGGAAGTTATGTTCTTTCTGCTGGATATTATGATGCGTACTACAAGAAAGCACAAAAAGTGCGTACTTTAGTTAAAAAAGAATTTGATCAGGTATTTTCAAAAGTTGATTTAATAGTTACTCCAGTAACACCAACACCTGCTTTTAAATTCGGTGAAAAAGTATCCGATCCACTGTCTATGTATTTATCTGATGTAATGACTGTCCCCGCTAATCCAGCAGGATTGCCTGCGATTTCAATTCCTGCAGGCTTTACAGACGCCGCATCCACCAAAGGTGGAGCAGGCGCCCCTGCTTCCGGAGGAATGCGGGGGAATAAATTGCCAGTTGGTTTGCAGTTGATCGGACCGATGTGGGGTGAAGAGACAATACTAAATGTCGGGTGTGCGTTTCAAGATGCAACCGATCATCATTTGAAAAGGCCTTCCTTATAAATATAGTTTAAGGTTTATCTAATTTCTAGGCGCTCTCAAGGCCACATGCGCTTGCAACCGTCGAAATTCGACAAACCTTAAACTATAACAGTAAATATTTAGGAGAATTGTGGGAAAAAGAGCGAGAATAAAAAAACAGAAGATTGTACAAGAAAAAGTTGAGCGCAAAGAGATGCTCGAAAAGATTTATTATGAAAAAAATCCATGGCTTAAATTTTGGAAAAGAATTGATTTTTGGATTTATATAATTTGCTTTTTGGCGATTATAGCTTTCCCATTTATAATGAAAGGAAATATTATGACTAAGGCCGGAGACATTGCTGTGCTTCATACATCGATGGGTGATATTGAGATTGAGTTTTATAAAGAGGATGCGCCAAAGACTGTTGCTAATTTTGAGAAACTGACCAACCAAAAATTTTATGATGGTTTAACTTGGCATAGGGTTATTAAAGGATTTATGATCCAAACAGGTGATCCAAACGGAGATGGGACAGGCGGACCTGGATATCAATTTGAGGACGAGATAAACAGCCACAAAATTGTTCCGGGGACGGTAGCAATGGCTAACTCTGGTCCGAACACAAATGGTAGCCAATTCTTTATCGTGACAGACCAGCCGCAACCGCATTTGGATGGCAAGCATACTGTTTTTGGTCAAGTGGTCAAGGGGATGGAAGTGGTTAAATTGATTGGAGAAGCGCCGGTAGATGAAAATGATAAACCGCTAAGCAGCATCACTATTAAGAGCGTAGAACTTAAATAATTTAAAATTTAAATTTTTTCGCCTAATGGCGACCCTTTGGGTAATTTAAAATGAATATCAAATGATCAATTATTTAAAACATTATGCTT
>JAMCZZ010000027.1 GCA_023484645.1 Patescibacteria group bacterium | reverse complement strand
TTAGAATTCTTTTCTTGGCCATAATTTAAATTTGACTGAGACCGCCGAGAAATTAGGAGTACACCGTAATACTATTATTTATCGTTTAAATCAAATATCTAAAATATTAGGGGCTGACCCGAGAATTTTCGATCAGGCCATGACTATTAAAATTGCTCTTTTAATAAGACGGCTTTTTGCCTAAAATTTACACATAAAAAAATAAGGTAGCCAGTAAGCACCTTATTTTTTTATGTGTTTCTACTTATTTAGAATTTTGTTGATTTTTGCGACTACATCCTCCGGCGTATTTAATGCTTTGATCATGTAATCAGTAGCGCCCAGAGATAAAGCAAGCTTTTTGTCGCTGTCAAATGATTCACTTCCGATATTTGTTAGGACTAATACTGGAACCAGTCTATTATTATCATCAAGACGGATTTTTTTTAAGACTTCAAAACCGTTTAAACCGGGCATCAAAATATCTAACAAGATTAAGTCTGCCCCTTGTTTAATTTTTGAAATAGCTTTCTTTCCATCCATTGCGGTGGATACTAAAAACCCTTCCAGCTTTAGTTTTTCTTTATACATTTCAACTAAAGTTTGATCGTCCTCAACTATTAGAATTCTTTTCTTGGCCATAATTTACTCCTTATACTAATATATATCATTTCGCTAATGGTAATAAAATGGAAATATTTGTACCCCTGCCTAATTCACTTGTTATTTCTATTTTTCCACCCTGTTTTTCTATAAGATTTTTTACAATAAATAATCCCAACCCTGTTCCTCCAGCTTTAACACTTTCCGAATTTGGCACCCGATAAAATTTATTAAAAATTGCTGATTGGTCTTTTTTTGGTATTCCAACGCCAGTATCCTCCACTGTGATTACTCCAAAATTTTTAGAAGTATGATTATTTATGACTATATTTCCACGCGCGGTGTATTTAATGGCGTTATCCACTAAGTTGGACAAAACTTGTTTGGTCTTATCATAATCCCCCATTAGCTTAATGTCTTTGTTCATACTTGACATCTTTAGCCCAACATTCTTATTTTTTGCTTTTTGTTGAAAATCAATCATGACTTCTGACATTAATTTGTGTGAACTAAAAGGATCTTTTTTGAAGATGACCTTATCTTCTTCAAGCTTAGCAACTTGAAGAAGATCCTCTACTAATATGATGAGCTTATCTGTTGACTTAAAAACCCTATTAAAATAAATTCTTTGTTTTGGATTAATATCCCCTGCGTCGCCATTTAAAATCATTGAAAGGTAGCCTTTAATAACAGTAATTGGCGTTCTTAATTCATGAGTAGTAGTATAAATGAATTCCTTATTTCGATTTTCTATCGCTTTTTCACTGGAAATATCTCGGACAGTCGCAATAATAAATTCAATGCTACCTTCACTCTGGATAAACGAAAGTGTTACTCCTAACCATTGTTCTAAATTGTCATAGTTATTGATTTTAGCTTCCTGGTAAATTGTCTCGAAATTATTGTCAGCTGCTTGTTGATAGATGTTACGATATTTTAGTAATAGCTTGGGATTACATTTTAAGAGTTCTTGTGTTGATTTAAACCCAGTAATTTGCTCAATTGCTTTGTTCCAGATAATAGTTTTGCCCTTTGAATCTATTACGATTATCCCGTCGCCAGAATTATTGACGATATTTTTCAAACTTTGTCCATCTTTTTCTACTTGCTCGAACAATTTTGTCGTTTCTATTCTGGATGCCAATCTATTTGCAATAATGCTAAGCCATTTTGTATCCTTGCTATTGTAATTTTTTTCTTTGTTTATGGCATATAATATTCCAATTACTTCGTTGCGTAATTTAACTGGAGTCGCGATCACTCTTAAAACCCTTGTTATTTTTTGAAAATGATTTTTCACATGATTACACATAAATTCTTCATTCAGTCTCTTGGATTTCATAATTTGAAAAAGCAAATTTGGTATCTCAGAATCGGGATTTTTTGAAAGGCCGGTTTTATCGTTTTCAGAGTCAAAGAAATAAACATCCGCTAGTTCGGAATCAAGTATTACCGCTGTTTTCTTCAAAACACTGGAAAAGAAAGTGGAAGAATTAGCAATAGATAAAGAAGATATTTTAAATAGTTCGGTTAGTTGCTTGACTTGTTTTTCAACAGTTTTCTGTTTTTTTTCTAGATTGGTTGCGTCATAAAAACCAATTACGATGTTATTACATTTTCTATTTTTCTCGATTACAGGCGTTAGTTTGATCCGAATATTCTTTTCCTTACCCTTTTGTGAAGTAAATTCAGCCCTAAGACTCCTTTTTTCATTTACTGATTTTTGTATCCAAGATTTTAACTTAGTAGAATTTGTGGGGCTTAGTTCTGATAAATATTGATTAATAGATTTATTTTCAAGATCGTTTTTTCTCAAGGGAAGCAATTTTATTGCCATCTCATTTGCAAACATTAGATTGTAATCCTTATCAATCATGATCAGGCCATCGGTGGTTGTGCCAAGAACCTTGTCTAAAATATATTTTTCTTTTTTAAGCGACCTATACAGATTTTCGCTTTCCAATGCTAAAGCAATACGGTTGGCCACAATTGTAGCCATACTTACTTCATCTTCAGTAAAAAAACAATTTTTTGGCCTTGTTATATTTAAAATGCCTAATACTTTACCAGATGAAATAACGGGAAGAGAAAGCAATGAATGAGAGTTTTTTGATTTCTTAATAAAAGAAGGTTCGTTTGAAGTATTTGGGATAGCCAATGGAGTTTTTAGGCTTGCTACTTTACCAGCCACCCCTTCGCCCATTTTTAATAATATCGAAGGCTTGCTACTAGATTTTTCATTTTTACTGTATTTAAATGCGACGCTTAATTTGTCATACATGTCAAAAAGCATAAGATTACAACTATTAACATTAAAAGAGAACATGAGTTGCTTTAAGATTGTTTTAATAATTTTTGAACTGCTTGAAGAAGTGCTTAATGCCAAAGAACTCTGATAAGCAATTACATCTTTAACTTCCTGTTTATGGAGTGAAGAGATGCTTTTAACTATTAAGGTAGCTCCGAATTTCGCATTAGCTGAATTTAAAGGGGTAGATTTTATTTCATAATCCTTTAAATTACACTTGCTCGAACAGGAGATCTCTATGGATTTTTTTATTGAAGATTTAGCAGTTTCTGAAAGTAAGACAACAAATTTTTCATATCCCTTTGGATCATTTTGCTTAAGCATACTTAACAATTCTCTTGCTGACTTGTTTAAAAAAGACAGGTTCCCATTTTTCTTAGTTAGGATGATGTCCATAGGAAGATTTTCAATAACTGTTTCCTCGATAAGACGAGTAGTTGAGTTTGAATAGTTTTGTTTGAACTCTTCCACAATCTTTTCTTTGCCGGAATATTCTAACAACCCGATTTTCGATAAGACAATTTTAGCTGGCAAAACCAAGTTTACATTTTTTAAATCATTTTCTTTTACCCAAACAATATTGTCCATTTCAGAATTTGAAATCACTTCTCCTTCTGTTTCACAATCATATAAATACCATTCATGAAGATCGCCGCCTGCTTTACATTGATCAAAGATTGTTTGATTGAAAATTATTTTTTTTCTTTTAACTGTTAAACCAACTTCTTCAAGCAGCTCCCTCTCAACTGCTTTTTCTGGAGTTTCGTTATATTCCAAATGACCGCAAGGAAAACATAGGCCGAAAGGAAAATTTTTTCGATTTGTAAATAGAATCTTTCCATTTTTTTTCACCATTGCCGCAACAGTTACGTGCTTAATAAGCCCGTTTTCCCTGGTGGCCATGATTTGGTTGGATGTATCCAATGCTCTATCTTTGATAGATCCACAGTTATGGCAATGATAAAAAATCCGATTCTTATCGACTATAGTTGAAATATCTTCATTTAAACATTTTATACATTGTTTCATGATCAATAATCATTTAAGAGTTCGGGGGCGGGCTTAGCCCGCCCCACGGTTAGACTGAAGGAAACAGCGTTTTGTAGATGTAACAAGCGTTGAGGTACCAATCTTCCTCCTTTCTACTTATAAGAAAGTGTGGGTTATGGGAATATAGTTCTTCTGGTGGGCGATAAATGGAGAGTAAGGCTTCAGTTAACCTAGCTCTCCCATTAGTCGTCCGAATATTCCCGTGTTCTTTGTGCCTTGCAGCCACCATTTTCGGTGGAGCCCATAGCCAGAAAAGTTCTGTGTTGGGGAAATCCTCTTTCCATTTCATGGCATCCCATGGAGCAAGCTCAACAACCATTGTTATGCCACGTTTCTCTGCTGCGATCACTCTTTTCTCAGTATAATCA
This sequence comes from Patescibacteria group bacterium, assembly GCA_023484645.1. The sequence goes on along the minus strand of JAMCZZ010000027.1, from coordinate 54 downwards.
GTCGGAAATGCAGCGAGAAACTGGTGCAAGCACATGCCTAGCGCCTCTTGCTCG
>JAMCZZ010000040.1 GCA_023484645.1 Patescibacteria group bacterium | reverse complement strand
TTCTCTATTTCATCGAGTAAAATTATTGAGAAAGGATTTTTCCTCACCATTTCAGTAAGCTTTCCGCCCTCTTCGAATCCTACATATCCGGCTGGAGCGCCGACTAATCTCGAAACGTTATGCCGTTCCATAAATTCCGACATATCTATTTTAATGATAGAATTTTCGTTTCCGAGCATTTCTTTGGCTAATGTTTTAGCTAATTCTGATTTACCAACTCCAGTTGGCCCCAAGAAGATAAATGAACCGGTTGGTCTGTTTGGATTTGAGATTCCAACCCTTGCTCGTTTAATAGCCTGTGCAATAGATTGTACTGCTTCGTCTTGACCAATAATCCGCTTTTTTAATCTCTTTTCAAGGTCCAAAAAACGCTTTTTTTCTTCTATATTTAAGTTGGAGACAGCAACACCTGTCCATTTGGAAATTAAACTAGCTATATTCTCAACGCTAATTTCTTTCTTTTCAACTTTATCGATTTTTGATTTAATCTTCCCAATTTCTTGTTCAATAATAATTTCTTTTTTTCGAAGGAGTGTAGCTTCTTTATACTGTTCGACCATAATTAAATCATCTTTTTGTTTTAAAATTTCCCTCAGCTCTCTTTTTAATTTTGTCAACCGAACAGTTTCATTGGAAATTTGAAATGCAGCAGCACCGGCTTCGTCGATTAAGTCTATGGCTTTATCTGGAAGAAAACGATCATTTATATATCTTTTTGAAAGCTTAACAGCAGCCTCAATCGCTTCTTTTGTATATTTAACTTTATGATGTTTTTCGTATTTGTTTTTAATTCCAGTAAGAATTTTAATGGATTCGATTACGCTCGGTTCAACAATCTTTATTGGTTGAAATCTTCTTTCAAAAGCAGGATCCTTTTCAATATGTTTTTTATACTCATCAAAAGTGGTGGAGCCAATTGTTCTCAGCTGCCCCTTCGCCAGCATTGGTTTTAAAAGATTGGCTGCATCAATTGATCCCTCAGTCGATCCTGCTCCAACTACAGTGTGAATTTCATCGATAAATAAAATAACATTGCCTTTTCTCTTTATTTCTTCAAGCAGCTTTTTAACCCTGCTTTCAAATTGGCCGCGGTACATTGTTCCTGCGATTAACGAGCCAATATCAAGAGAAAGAATTTCTTTATTCAAAAGTTTTGGAGTTATTCGGCCTTCAACGATTCTTTGAGCCAATCCTTCAACAATTGAGGTCTTCCCTACTCCAGGATCACCCACCAGTATCGGATTATTCTTTGTTCGTCTTGATAAGACTTGAACAATTCTTTCAGTCTCACCGTCTCTTCCAATCACTGGGTCTAATTTATTTTCACTGGCTTGTCTGGTTATGTTTGTGGTATAGAGTTCTAATTGAGAGTCAATTTTTGTTTTAGTCATTGTTTGGCCTGCTCCCGGCAATGGGCCCATAGGGCCGAAGAAATCATTTTCGCCCGTTTCATTGATTATGCTGTCATTCTCAGAAGGGATATTCACTTGAGCTAGAGTTTGGTTTATATTGCCGAAGATTGACTCAAGCTGCTTCACAATGTCTTCAGGCTTAACTCCAATTCGCTCAACTATCAAATATGAGTTAAAGCTTTTTTCTGAAAGCAGAGCAAGAAGTAAATGCTCGGAATCCACTATAGAATGATCGTATTTTAAAGCAATTTTTACAGCTGCTTGAATTGACTTCTTAGACCCTGCTGATAATCCTAATGGTTTCTTTGCAACACTTTGTTTGCTCATAAGTGACCCAACCAATTGAATTTGAGCTGGAGTGATTTTAAAATTTGAAAGTACTTCAAAAGCCAAAGTGTCTTTGACTATTGATAGCGCAATAAGTTGATGCTCAGTATTCATAACAGTATTTTGCTCTGCTGCCATTTTTTCTGACATTATCAACACTTTTTTTAAATTTTCACTAAATTTTTTAAAGATATTTTGGTTCATAAAAATAAGTTAGTTTAATACAAAAAGATACTAGTACTTAATCTATCAGCTTGCAAGATATAAATCCAAAATGTGGATATTGCTTCAATGCTGCGGATTATTTTTTTTCAGCAGGTTTAGTTTCTTCATCGTCAGCTTTATCTTCTTCATCAAGAACAACATCAATTCCCCAACCAGAAAGTTTAGAGGCTAGGCGGACATTTTGTCCTCCTTTGCCGATTGCCAAAGACAAGCTCTCTTTGTCCACATATACAGTTGCTTTATTATCTTTGGAAGAAATGGAGATTTTTTTCGTTTTTGCCGGCGAGAGGGCGTTCATTATAAATTGTTCTACATCTTCATCCCACAAAACGATATCGATTTTTTCTTCGCCAATCTCTGCAAGTACAGCTTGCACCCTAGTGCCGCGTTGGCCGACACAGGAGCCGACTGGATCGATTTTTTCTTCATTTGCGATAACAGCAATTTTTGTTCTAGACCCAGCTTCTCTTGCGATGCTTTTAATTTCGACTGTTCCGGCATTAATTTCTGGGACTTCAAGCTCAAAAAGACCGCGAATTAATTCTTTGTCTGATCTTGAAACAATAATTTGTGGACCTCTAGTTGTCTCAGCTACTTCCTTAACATATACTTTTATTCTTTGACCGATATAATATCGCTCTTCTCTTACTTGATCAGCAGGATACATTATACCATTAGCTTTTCCAAGAGAAACAATAACATTTTTACCTTCAAGCTGCTGCACTGTTGCATTAACAACTTGTTGTTCTTTGTCTTTGAATTCTTTATAAAGTAGATCTCTTTCAGCTTCTCGGATTCGTTGGATAATGACTTGCTTTGCAGTTTGAGCTGCAATTCTTCCAAATTCCTCTTTGTGTTCAAGGGGTATAAGTATTTCTTCACCAACTTTAGTTTTTTTGTTTAATTTTAAAGCTTGATCTAGAGTTAAATCTTGTTCTTTCTCTTTTACTTCTTCTTCGGATTCAACCACAGTATAAACTCTAAAGATATCTGCTTGTCCAGTAACAGGGTCCATCTTTGCTCTCAAAATTTGTTTTGGTTTGCCATAGTCTTTTCTATACGCAGCAGCCAAAGCAGCCTCAACTGTTTCAATTACAGTATCTTTATCTAGGCCCTTATCTTCGCAAATTTCTTCGATGGCGCTCATAAATGGGTTTGATGAATTTTGTACCATCTTTTCTCCCGTGCCCTCCGTAGCTTAGCGAAGGAGGGTTCTTCTTTTATTTAATTAATTATTTATCAACATCATTATAGCATATGTGCATAATGTTGTCTGATTTAAAAATCGGCAACCGAAACGGCTACCTTACTTGTTTTTAATATTACAACAAAAAAACTTTAAAGTCAATAATGCCATATTAGCTTCAAAAATACTTCTTTTTTATTTAAACAGCCTTACTATTATCGATTTATTGTGAAATCTCACAAATCTAACTTAATTTCCCTATGTTTTTTGTAGAGTTTTTTATGATGTAGTTTGTTCTGCTAAAAGTTAACCTAATTTTATAATCAATTTAGTTCTTTATTACAAAACAACCGCTAATTTTCGGCTTTAGTATTGACAAAATTATTATAAAGATGTAAAATTTCTGGTTAATTTGTAATATCTCACAAATTAAGAAAGGCAAAGAATGCAACTCTCTGAAAAAGTCAGTAAGGAAATCAAAAACTATATAATGAATCTCTTAGGTAAAGATGCTTTTGTTGTTAGTATGGATGGAGTATGTTTAGCTTCGCCGGATCCAAATCAAATCGGCAATAAAATTGCATTACCTAAAGACGCTTATGAAATTGCGGAAGCCAGAACAATCAATTTTGATGGGGAAAAGCTGGTTTTAATTCCTTTGGAATATCAGAGAGAGAAAATAGCACTTTTATTATTAAATGAAAAGATAGAAAATCTAAGTAACTATCTATCACTGATTAAAAGTTTTGCTGAACTATTAATTCAACAGTACTATGAGAATAATAAGCCTACTTTTGATACAACCGATCAGTTTATTACCAAACTGGTAAATAACGCAAATAAACAGGACATGCCTTTTTATGAATCGGAAGCCAAAGTATTGGGCTATGACTTAAACACCAAAAGAATTGCTGTTGTAATCCACCTTGATGGCTTTTGGGAGAAATGTTTGCTATCAATAGATCAACCAAGTTTTGAGCGAGATGAGGTTATTAAAAATGCAAAAAAGAGTATAGAGGGTGCAATTAACGGATTTTTTTCGAGAAACAATGATGTAATTATTGCATACCTTGGAAGTGATAAATTTGCTGTCTTTAAAGCAGTCAGTGATCAAGATAAAGACAGTATTGTAAAATTTCTGAAAAAATCATACAAATCAATATTCGAACCCTTAAAGAATTATCGCATTCATAGCATTGCTGTTGGTTTTGGCGAGGCCTATAGCGGTATAGACGGGTTAGTCACGGGATTTAGAGAAGCAGATTTGTCTCTAGAACTTGGCCAAAAACTTTGGGGGAAAGATCGCGGTTATTATTTTGGGGATCTTGGTATATTAACTATTTTAGGTGAAGGAAACCGAGAAAAAAATCCGT
>JAMCZZ010000014.1 GCA_023484645.1 Patescibacteria group bacterium | reverse complement strand
ATCTCCGATTCGTTGAGTTAAATCACGCCATCCATTCCAATCGGTTTCACTTAATCCGTCTTCAATAGAAATTATTGGATATTTTTCAATCCAATTGGCATAGAAATCAATCATTTGTTGAGTCGTAAGGGAAAGATTTTCTCTGTGCAACTGATAGAAATCTTCGGTAAAGAGCCTGCTTGCTGCAGGATCTATGGCCACAAAAACGTTTTCTCCAGCTGTATAGTTCGCATCTTTAATCGCCATCATTAAAAGCTCCATTGCTTGTTCATTGGAGAAAAGTGATGGGGCATAACCCCCTTCATCTCCAACTAATGGCTGATAATTTCTTTCTTCCAGTATTCTTGCTAAGCTATGATAGATTTCTGCTCCAACGCGAAGCGCCTCTTTAAAACTCTTGAATTTTACTGGCACTATCATAAATTCTTGGAAATCGGTAGAGCCGACGGCATGCTTTCCGCCATTTAAAATATTCATAAATGGAATAGGAATAGTATAACTGTCATTTTTTTTGCCCAAAAGTTGCCCTAAATACTGATAAAGAGGCAATTTAGAACTTTTTGAAGCGGCTTTTGCTACAGCAAGAGAAACTGAAAGAATTGAATTTGCCCCCAGATTAGACTTATTGGGTGTGTTGTCGAGCTCAATCATTCGTTTGTCAACACTAAAAAGATCTAAAGCATCCATACCGACAATTGCTTCTTTAATGGTTGTGTTGACATTGGCAACCGCTTTTAGGACGCCTTTTCCGTTGTATCGATTAAGATCTCCATCCCTGAGTTCTAAAGCTTCATTGGCTCCTGTTGAAGCACCTGAGGGTACGAATCCCAATGAATGAACTCCTGTGTCCAGCTCTACTTCACAGGCAACTGTTGGATTTCCTCTTGAATCCAAAACTTCACGAGCAAACACATTTTTAATTACTGCCATATATACCCTCCGATTTTGTAGGTAGTTGTTAGCTTGTATTAATTGGAAATGTTATTTATTGTACGCTAACGCTGCCGCCATCTGGTGGAATAACGCAGATCCAAAATTGTCCTCTATTAAAGACAACTTCATTTCCAGCTTCATCATAGAAAAGCTCTCTGTCTGTAGCTGATGGTTTCTTCCATGTACCCTTTATTACTTTTCCATCGATAAATATTTTTGCTTCTCCGGAACCGATCGTAGTCATATCATAACCAGTTTCATTAATTTTCGTTACGGTTGGTTTGCGCTTAACAGTCATAATTACAACATTTTTGGGATTGATTTGATTCTTACTGATTTTATCAACATGGGGGCTGTCGGCTAAGAATCTTTTATAAGAGTTGGTTGTCTTGTCGTATTCAAAATCTACATTATATTGAGCATTAGAGAAAACTACCGAGATTTTCTGTTTGTCGGGAGCAGAAGCCTTTTCTACATCAGAAGGATCATCTTTAAATTTCATTACATTAAAATTATTGGCATCTGAATACTTATTGCTTTTTGCCTGTTCTCGTAATTTTATAGTAGACGTATACATTGTATGCTCAGTTGCTAATCCTACGCTGTTTTCTCTCCAATATGGAGAAGAGTAACTAAATTGGTCAAGATCTAAAATCTTGTCTTTTGGAATTTTTTCGAGAGCATCTATATTGCCGCCGACATGGGCAAGAAATGCATTGTAACCATGCGCCCAATCAACATAGTAAGTTCTGGCTGAACGAACCGGACCAACTTTCTCTGCTTCATGGGTGCCGAAAATTGCCAAAAATCGAGTAATTCCTCCTTCTGCAATTGCTTCGTAAACAATGCTTGCCTGGTCCAGCCCCGATTGTGGTCTAGCATCAGGATGATTTTCAACAATTATAGCAAGAGGATGGCGATTAGCTGACGTTTGATCCGTCATTACACCGTCTAGCACCGCAGAGTATTTCGCTTCATTTGCCTGGTTATTTTTGCCCTTTAATTTATCAGCGGCATTTTTTTCATGAGAGAGTGAATATAACCCAAACCCAAATGCGAAAACAATGACCAATCCCAGGCTAATAATAAAAATCAGTCTTTTTTTAGGATTAGCAAAAAAGTCATTTATTTTCTGCTTAATTTCTTTCAAACTGATTTTTTTCTTTTTGCCTAATTCCTGATCAGTAGGTCTGCTTTCCTGTGGTTCTTCTTGTTGGTTTTCTTGTTGTTCATCCAGTTCAATGTCTGCCATTGAATCCTCCATTTATTTTTATTTTAAATTAATGATGCCAATCAGCTAAAATTCCTCTTTTCCCTTGCAATTTTTGAAGATAATCATAACTAGATAATGCAGCTTTTGCACCTTCCGCTGCGGAAATAATTGCTTGCTTGTATGGAGTTTGTGTTAAGTCTCCCGCGGCAAATATTCCTGGTTCAGAAGTTTCTTGAATATTATTTATTATAACTTGTTTTTTGTCGTCTAATTTAACTAGTCCTTCAACGAGAGAGTGATCAACAATGAAACCAACTTCAATTATTATACCATCTGTTTTAATCTCTTGACCATCCGCTAAAACGACTGATCCTACAACCTTATCTCCTTTTATTTCTTTTATTTGACTGTTAAATAATACTTCAATATTTTTAGTGAAATTAACTGTGTCGATTAAAACTTGTTCGCCTGTAAAAGAATCTCTTCGATGAATTAAATATACTTTTTTACAATACTTTGAGGCCAAGAGGGCCGCATCGAGTGCGGAATTTCCTCCTCCTGCAATAGCTAAAGTCTTGTTTTTGAAAAACGGAGCATCGCACGTAGCGCAATAAGAAACACCTCTGCCTTTAAATTTGTTTTCTCCCGGTACATCTAATTCTTTTGGTTTTTTTCCAGAGGCTAGGATTACAGTTTTAGCGTCGTATTTATTTCTTAATGTTTGGATTAAAAATTTATTTTTCAGTTTCTTAATTTTTATTGTTTCTTCGAATACTATTTTTGCACCAAATCTTTCAGCTTGGGCTTTTAACTTGTTTGCGAACTCTGTTCCAGAGATCTTATCAACAGCAGGATAATTTTCAATATCTGGAGTCTTAGCAATTTGACCTCCAATATCTCGGCTGATGACCAAAGTGTTTAGCGCTCTTCTCGAAGCATATATGGCAGCACTTAGGCCGGCCGGGCCTCCACCAATTATAATTACATCATACATGCATTATCTTCCTCTAACTTAAAATTCAAAATTAAGAATCAGTGATCTATCTGTGTGAAAGATCTGTGTTGGTTTTATTTTAGCTTAAAACTCCGCGGTTGTGAATCGCTTTGCTTACTCTTTTTATTGCAACAGCAAAGGCAGCTTCTCTAAAAGTGCATGATTTGTTATTTGCGAAATCATAAATATCAGTAAAAGCTTTAACCATTTTTTCCTTTAAACTGCAATTTACTTGTGTCTCTGACATGTAATTTCGTGATAGATTTTGAACCCACTCTAAATAGCTGACCGTTACTCCTCCTGAATTCGCTAGAATGTCTGGTATTATATCCACATCTTTTTTAGCCAGGATTTTATCTGCTTCTGGCGTAGTTGGGCCGTTTGCCAGTTCAAGAATTACTTTGCTTTTTACTTTATCCGCATTATTTTTAGTAATAGCATTTTCAAGCGCTGCTGGAATTAAGATATCACATTCAACTCCAATTAACTCTTCGTTTTTTAAGTTATTTGAGTTTGGGAAGTTGGCCACCGAATCATTTTTTTGTTTATATTCCATTAAACGTTTTATGTCGATGCCATTTTTATTGTAAATTGCTCCGTGCGAATCAGAAATAGCAACAATTTTGGCTCCTAGTTCATCAAGAAGAAGGGCGACGTTTGATCCAGCGTTTCCAAAACCTTGCACTGCGATTGAAACATTTTTAATATCTATATTCTTGTGTGATAAGTATCCAAGTAGAACATAGACTCCGCCTTGGGCTGTTGCTTTGTCGCGGCCAAGCGATCCCTCATTCTCGACTGGTTTTCCAGTTACTACTGCCGGAGTGTGCTCTTGCGCAATATGGCTGTATTCATCCATAACCCACGCCATGACTTGAGCGTTAGTATAAACATCTGGAGCAGGAACATCTTTATATGGACCGATGTTAGGAAAGATTTTATCTACGTATCCACGAGTTAAGTGTTCAATTTCGTGGCTTGAAAGAGCTTTGGGATCGACTATAATTCCTCCTTTGGCGCCGCCAAATGGAATGTCAGCAACTGCGCATTTAAAAGTCATCCATGTCGCTAGGGCTTTAACTTCATCAAGATTTACCTGCGGATGATAACGGATACCCCCCTTATATGGTCCCCTATAGTTATTATGTTGAACACGGTAACCGTGGAAAATTTTAATCTTTCCATTATCCATGCGCATTGGAATTGAAACCTCTATCACTTTTTGTGGATATTTTAATATTTCAATAATTTCCGGGTCAAAATCGACAAATCTTTTAGCATCATCAATTTGTTTTTGCGCATTCTTGAATGGATTCATATTTTCTGGCATGTATTTTCCTTTTTTAATCAATTAAGTTTAAACCTGTTCGCGGATCAAGTCCTCTTCTTATTTGAAAATCAATTTTTGTAATTAAAATTTCACAAGTTGCTGAGACAATAGCTTTTGTAAGATGCCCTCCAAAAGCTTCGGCGTTTCCATCGGCAATCGTACAATGCAGATGTGCAACTATTTTACCATCTAGTGTGCCAATATTTCCAGTCAAGTTCAACAATTCTAATCTACCCTCTAAGTTGTTGCTTTTGTATTCTTTTTTATCAAGATCGTAAGTGGATAAGGTAGCTGATTCCACAGCACCGATACCTGAAATCCAAGCGCTCTTTATGTCTTCTTCTGTGCAAAAAGCTAAAACAGAAGACACAATCTCTTCTTTGGAGGGTATTTTTATTAAGTATTTATTATCTTTGCAATTCAATCGGTTATTTATCTAAAAAATAAAAGCTCAACTCGTACAAACAAAAACTTTAATATATT
>JAMCZZ010000046.1 GCA_023484645.1 Patescibacteria group bacterium | reverse complement strand
AGTGAGCCTGTTAGAAAGCGGTCATATGTCGGCACCTCGACATCGGCTAGCATTGGGATGACGGTAACTAATTTCCAACCAAGCCCTGCCAATTATAATGTTGGCGGCGAGTCGTCGGAGTACCGCTCGTTAGTGACAGCAAGCAAGACTTGGTATCAAAATAACGAACGGAGGCCTCGTCCTCATCCGGTAAAGCCGGTCTGTCCGCCTCCTGTGCCTCCACCTCCAACCCCGCCGGTGAAGCCGGTATGTGATCCGCTACCGAACACCTCTGACGGGTTTCCAGTTGATCCGCCCTTAGAAGATGTTCGATGATGCCGTGCTAAGCACGGCAAGAGCACGCCCCGACGAAAGTTGTCGGGGCACTCCTCCAAACCAGCAAAAAGCTCAGATTCTGAAGTAAATTCAGAATGATAAGTTGATTTGTTTGTTTGGATAGAGTATTAGAAGTAATTAAGTAGTAAAAAAGTAAGCGTGGGGAAGAAAGGATTAAATGAAATTATTTAATTTCATTAAACAAAAAACAAAAAGGCTGTTTGCAATAACAGCAATTTTGGTATTGGCAATGCAATTGTTTTTGCCAAGCATAGCTAAAGCGGGGGATTTTCCTCCAGAGTTTATGACGGAGAAAAAACTTCTTCGCGGACTGAACCTAACCAACAACCAGCAAGATTGGACTGATTCGGTTAGCGGAAAGTCGAGCGATGAGTTTCGAGGGTTGGTATGGGTTCACAACGGAGTGCCCGGCACAACTGCTCACAATACAGTTGTGAAGGTTACTATCCCATCGGGGACAACAAACAAGACCGCAGCAGTGTCTGCGAATCTTTCTGCGAGTGATGCGAACAGATTATCGGATACTTTGAATGTAAATTTAACAGATGATGCAAACATTAGTTTCATCCCTGGAACTGTTAAGCTGTTCAAAGTCGATGAGCAAAATAAAACAGTACAAGTTCCTTTTCCAGGTGGAAATGGTGATGCACTTGTAAGCGCAAATGGTGTTAATATTGGCGACATTCAAGGATGTTTCCAATTTGTTAATTTTATTTCGTTTGGTTTTAAAGCAACTCCCAAAGTAATTCCTCCAGTTCAAAATGCTAATTTTGAGATTGTAAAGAGCGTAAGAAACGCTTCTGCAAATGAGAAAGATTTTGTTAAAAGCAACTTCGCGCAACCCGGCGACATTTTAGAGTATAAGATTGATTTTTCCAACACCGGTAATGCTGCCGCAGATGTGTTCATACAAGATCAAATTCCTGCAAAGACTACTTTTGTTTCTGGTTCCGCTTCAATTACTCGAACAAGCGATCCTAAATTAAGTGATAGTCTTGTGGGTGAAGGGGTTTCTATTTCGTCAGTAGCTCCTGGAGAAAAAGTTACGATCAAATTCCGAGTAAAGGTAAACAGTAATGCTAAAGATAATGAAGTGCTTGTTAACACAGTAACACTGTTTTTCAACAAGATTTCAATATCTGACACAGCCAAAACTACGGTTAAGGTAGCTGTTATTCCAACACCTCCTACTCCAGAAAAGCCAACCCCTCTTCCTGTTACCGGTCCGGTTGAAACAGCCAGCGCGTTAGTTTCTTTATCCGGAATGGGAATATTCGGTTTTATTAAATACCGAAAGTTTATGGCCCTTAAAGAGACAAAGATGATTGGTGAGCTGTTGAATCAGTAAACAGAATACAGTAGACAGATAACAGTACAAGCAAAATTCCCTCGAGTCCGCCAGCCGGCGGATCGGGGGAATTTTGTATATAGAATAAGCGAGCGTGTTTTGATATAATTGAGGCAAGACTTTTTAATTATCTTTACTTTGTTTGTTTTCTTGCTGCGGAACTCGCTTTGCTCGAACAGTCCTCGCTAATAAAACAAACAAAGAAATTAATATTTCGATAAGTAGGGTTATATGGATGCAAAACAACGAATTGAAGAACTGAAACAGGTTCTAAAAATTGACGAAAAAAAAGCAAGGACGAAGGAAATTGAAAAAGAAATGAATTCTCCGGAATTTTGGCTTGATGAAAATCCGCCAGCTGGCGGAGCGCAGGGAAAATCAAGAGAATTGAAAACCTTAAAGGAAGAAATTAAAAAATTTGACGATGTCAACGAAATTGCAGAAATTATTACTGAGTCAGAAGAGGATTATTTAAAAAAAGAAATCGACAAGCTTGAAATATACGCGCTTTTTAAAGAAAAGTATGATATTAAAAATGCAATTGTGAACTTTTATGCAGGGGCAGGCGGGGTTGATGCCCAAGACTGGACTGAAATGCTCCTGAAAATGTATTTGCGCTGGGCAGAAGCTAACGATGCAACCGCAATCGTTTTAAATGAATCACGTGGCGGAGAAGCTGGCATAAAAAGCGCAACAGTGGAAATTTCTGGTTCATATGTTTTTGGTAAGTTAAAAGGCGAAAACGGAGTTCATAGACTAGTTAGACAATCTCCTTTCAATGCTAAAAATTTGCGTCAAACCTCTTTTGCTTTAGTCGAGGTGATGCCTGAAATCGAAACTGACACAGAAATCAACATTGACGGGAAAGATTTGCGGGTTGATACATTTCACTCTAGTGGGTCCGGCGGCCAGTCTGTTAATACGACAAATTCAGCCATACGAATTACTCATTTACCTACAAACATTGTAGTTACCTGCCAGAACGAAAGAAGTCAATTGCAAAACAAAGAGACGGCAATGAAAATTTTACGGTCTCGCCTTGCTCAGCTAATGCTGGAACAACACAAGGAGAAGGTTGATGAAATTCGAGGAGACTTTTCTGCTCCTGAATGGGGAAATCAGATCCGATCCTACGTCCTTCATCCTTACAAGTTGGTCAAGGATCATCGCACAAGTTTTGAATCCAAGGATCCAGATAAAGTACTTTTAGGTGACTTGAACGGTTTTATTGAAGCAGAGTTAAAAGGAAAATAACAAATTCCAAATTCCAAATGACAAATAAAAATCTAAAGCCTTAATGACAAAAAATTTGGAAATTTAATAATTGGATATTTTATTTGAAATTAGACATTAGGATTTAAGATTTAAATATCTATCGGAGGGTTATGGACTCAAATATTCTCGATAAATTGTATTTTTTTAAGACCATAGATTATGGGTCGATGCCAGCTAAATTTGCGTTGATGTTAGCCTTTATCCTGCTTGCATCTTTTCTAATAGATTTTTTCCTTTCTCGATCGATTTTTGGGAGAGGATACCGGATTTTTGTCGCGCCGGGAATTATTGTCCATGAATTCTCTCATGCTCTAATGTGCCTTTTGACTGGAGCTAAAGTCTCAAAAATTTCACTTTTTGAAAAAGAGGGCGGGAAAGTTGTGCATTCGTCGCCAAAGATTCCAATTTTAGGGCAAATTTTAATTTCTTTAGCTCCAATCGCATTTGGAGCTGGCGCAATATTTCTGCTTTCAAAAAAACTGGGAATTAATGATGTCGATTTTGCAGCTATTCATCTGACTAAACAGGGATTGCTAGAATTTATACGATCTACTTTTTCAAATCTTGATTTTCACAAAACATCAACTTGGATAATAGTTTATTTAGTTTTATCGATTGCCGTAACATTGACCCCGAGTTTTCAGGATTTGCGAAATGTTGCGCTATCGATCGGATTAATCATAATTGGAATACTTTTAGTGTATCGATTTTCAGCATTCAGATTAGATTTTAATTTGCTTATTCCTGATCAAATTATTATTCTTTTGTCTACTGTATCTTTGTTGTTGATTTTAGGACTTTTATTAAGTATCATACTTTATATTATTAGTAGGTTATTTAAACCAGCATAAGGAGAAATATGGTAGATTTTTCAAAAGCGAGAGAATTATATGATTTGCAAAAAAAGGCAAGAAAAATACAAAAAGAATTAAAAGATACTGAAATAGAAGCTAAGAGTAATGACGGCTGGGTTACGGTTGTTTTTAATGGGGAACAGCATTTGACCGACATTGACATCAAAGAAGAAGCTTTGAAAGTTGAGAATAAAAGAGAGCTAGAGAAGGACTTGAAAAATACTATTTCCCAAGCGATTGCCCGTGCGCAAGCTCACGCAGCTGAGAAGATGAAAGAGATTGCTGGAAATTTGAATATTCCAGGGCTATAACAACACTGATTTTTTAACACAGATTGACACGGACATAACCACACTGATCTTATAACACAGATTGACACAGATGGGCACAACATGGTTTATAAAATATGGATTGGCATAGATGTGATTAAAAAAGAATATCCATTATCAAATTTAACTGAACAAATAATATCATGTGCTTTTGAAGTTTATAATCAATTGGGATATGGTTTACCAGAAAAGGTTTATCAAAAAGCACTGGCAAAAAATCTAGAGGACAAAAATCTCTTGTATGATAGAGAAAAATATAGCTTGATAAAATTCAATTCTTGTCCGGTAGGCAAATTCTTTCTAGACTTTTTAGTTGAAAATAAGGTTGCAGTTGAACTGAAAGTGAGAAATGAAATATACGAAACAGATATGACCCAGTTACTAAACTATCTTAAATCAGAAAAACTAAAAATAGGTCTGCTGTTAGTATTTACAAACAAAGGGGTTAAAATTAAAAGGCTTATAAATTAATCAGTGTTTATCAGTGTAAAGGATCAGAGTGGTTATGAAAATAATCGTTGGGTTAGGAAATCCAGGGAAAGAATACGAAGGCACACGGCACAACGCCGGGTTTATGTTTGTTGATGCTCTTTCCGAATGCGAAGAAATTAAGCCGGTGGATAGTAAATTGAGTTTTAATTTGGATAAGAAATTTCAAGCAGAGATTGCTTCTACAAATGCAAAAAGCGAAAAAATTATTTTAGCCAAACCACAAACGTTTATGAATTTGTCGGGTAAGGCTGTTTCAAAAATTTTAGCTTTTTATAAAGCATCGCCGGAAGATCTAATTGTGATAAGCGACGACATTGATTTGCCGATTGGAACGATAAGGATAAGAAAAGAAGGCTCTGGCGGAGGGCAAAAAGGATTAGAGAATATTATTTCAGAATTAAAAACTGATAATTTCACTAGAATCCGAATCGGCATCACAGAGACTGGAGAGAAAGCGAACAGGGCAGATACTGTGGACTATGTCTTAGGGAAAATCGGCGAAAGAGAAAAACCTATTTTAGATAAGGCGATATTAGAAGGAATTAACTATCTTCTTGAATTTCTTGGCACAGAAAAAGAAGTTCCTTGTCATACTATTGAAGTTGTAGGCAAGGAAGAAGGACCAAGTAGAGTATAGATCTAAATATTAAAGAGAAAGAGACGGCCTTAACTAAACAGCCGTCTCTCTGTAGTCCCAGCGCCATGTCTGAGAATGAGCAAGGCGCTGCCCTGTTGCCACCTACTTGTGGCGGGTCACCCCCAAAAATCTCTTCATAGGCATTTTCTCCGCATAATGAAGGAATTCCCCATAAAGTAGCGGGTAATTTAATTGTAACTAATGTTTGATAGGTTTTCAATGACGTGGATAATATAACGCGTACACATTCTTGAAAAAAGAGGGAAAAAGTAGTATTATATAATTTATAAAATAAATTAAGTGGGACCTCTATTAATCGGGGGCTTGAACCACAACCCGTTCGACTCCTAAGGTCGCTCAGGGTAAAGGAGAAACATGACAGCTAAAAAAGTTGTTGAGATGGTGAACGATCCGTCAGCTGACGGAGTCATCGACGAGAAGAAAATTTTGAAAGAAGCAGAGGAAAGAGAGAAAGAGCGAAAGGCTGAAGAGGAAGTTGCGAAAGAAGAGGAAAAGAAGGCTGAAAAGGAAGAGAAAAAAGAAAAAGAAGAGAAGAAAGTAGAACAGAAGAAAAGAAGACCGCAACATGGCAAGAAGTATCGGGAATTGGCCAAGCAGGTTGAAAAAGACAAAGAATATCCAATTGCTGAAGCGATTGATTTAGCATTGGCTACTTCTCCAGTAAAATTCGATGCTACAATTGAAGCTCATATAAAAATCAATCCTAAAGAGAAAAATATTCGAGGAATGGTTACCCTTTCAGGTGGCGTTGTTAAGGAAAAAAAAATTAAAGAGGTTACTGAAGCCAACGCGGATGAAGTAATCGCAGATATTAAGGCCGGCAAACTGGATTTCGATGTAATGATTGCAGAACTCAAAGCTATGCCTAAATTAGCTCAGTTGGCAAAAGTATTGGGTCCTAAAGGTCTCATGCCATCTCCAAAGGCTGGAACTGCAGTCGAAGACGTTTCTAAAGCTGTAGAAGAGCTAAAGAGTGGTAAGGTTGAGTATCGAGCTGATAAGTTCAACATTGTTCATATGCCGCTTGGTAAAATATCTTTCGGTCCAGAAAGAGTAAAACAGAACTACGATGCTGTAATTGGTGTTTTGCCATTTAAGAAGATTGAAAGTATATATTTAACTTCAACAATGGGTCCAAGTGTAAAAGTGGCTAGGAAGTAAACAGAATACAGTTAGATAGATAACAGTACTATATGAAAAAAAATCGCCTTGAGAAATCGGGCGATTTTTTGTTGACTTATACTAGTATTTTTGTTATATTAATTTTGTTCCAAAGACCACAAGTTCCGTTTCGCTTCGGCGAGTCGAGATTAAATACCTTGTGCAGGGATAAGTTGTATCAAATATTTAGAAGGATAAATTTGATTCATTATTTATTTCTGCGCAGTGGTCGCAGATTTTTTTGTTTAAGTTTAACTTAAACAATCCCTCGTAGCCTTGGCGAAGTGGGATATACATTAATGGAGTGAATTATGGCAAAGACAAAAGAGCAAAAATCAAAGCTTTTGGAAAATCTTGACAGCAAAATCGATAGGATGAAATCCAGGGTAATTGTAGACTACAAAGGTTTGAAAGTTAAAGACACTGAAAGCTTAAGGAATATTTTAAGGGAAAAAGGTGTTGAGTTTAATATCTCAAAAAACACCTTGACTAAGATTGCCCTTAAGAAAAGCGGTATTGAGTTTGATGAGAGTGTGTTCACAAAACCGGTTGCTATTGCGTTTGCAATGGATGATGAAGTGGCGCCAGCCAAAGAAATCACCCTTTTCGCCAAAAAGAATGAAGCAATTGAAATTTTGGGTGGAATTTTAGAGCGAAAGTTTATTGACGATGTAATGGTAAGACGGTTAGCGGCTCTTCCAACAAAAGAACAATTGCATGCCAAAGTTGTTGGCACAATTGCTGCCCCATTATCTGGAATGGTTAATGTGTTTGCCGGCAATATGCGAGGTTTGGTCAATGTGTTAAATGCTCATAAAGAGAAAGTTAGTTAATAAGTTAATAAATAATTTTAATAAGAATTTGACCCCAATAAAATAAGTGATTCCATCACATTTCACGGGGTAAAGGAGAAAAATGGCAGAAGAAGAAAAAGTTGTTGAAGCAATTGAAGAGAAAAAAGAAGTTCCTGCAAAATTTAAGGATCTGACCGATCAAATTGACAAAATGTCTGTTTTGGATCTTTCGGAGTTCGTTAAGGTTTTAGAAGATCACTATGGCGTATCAGCTGCTGCTCCAGTAGCAATGGCTGGCGTTGCTGCGCCTGTTGCAGGCGAGGCTGAAGCTGCAGAAGAGAAAACATCATTTGATATTATTCTTTCAAATGCTGGCGCTCAAAAGATTGCCGTTATTAAAGCTGTTAGAGAAATCAAACCAGAATTGGGTTTGAAAGAAGCTAAGGACTTAGTTGACGGTGCTCCAAAAGAACTTCTAAAAGGTGCTAAGAAAGAAGACGCTGAAGCTGCAAAAGCAAAGCTAGAAGCTGCTGGTGCTACTGTTGAGATGAAATAAATATATAAGCTTATAAGCTAGTAAGTACTAAGTAAGTAAGTAAATATTGTGCAAAAAAGAGCTGTTATGGCTCTTTTTTGTATTTTGGAGTATAATTTTAACGTTGGTATCTTATCTGGAGGGGAGGTGGGCTGATTGAAGCGATGGCGCGAAAGGCTTAGGAGGAGACTACGCGACTTGCTTGACGGGCCTCAGCCTGTATGTACATGAACTTTTTTTCTGTACCGGTGCCGCCTGTGGTGGCACCGGCTCTTTTCGTATTGACTACAGCAGTAAAATTAGATAGTGTTTGTTTAACGACTTCAATGGAGAGTGCAGTGATGGCAACTAATACACCTGTAGAAGAAAAAGTCGATCCGGCACGATTGAGGAAAGAGCCTCCGCAGAATCTCGAGGCGATGGAGTTGTTTCAAAAGCTCTATAACAAGATAAATCTCTGCGGGAGGCGAAATGAAAATGGCGCAACGTCGCTTCTTGTGGAGCGGAGAGAACTAGACATCATCGTTTCCAGTTTGAAGAGTCGTAGCTCGTTGGCAGAGGATGTCAACAGCTACGGCCGCAAAAGTGAAAAGATGGGCTTGGTCTGGGTTACATCGCGGAAGGTATCCATGTGGATACACTTACTCCGAAGCGGAGGAACGCCCAGAGTGTTTGAGCACCGCCCGTCTGTTCGAAACAAGAAACGTGTTGATCGGCACGGGATCCCGGTTCATGGGAACAGCAGAAATCATTTCCGCCCAGGAGCCACTCGATCAGCCCGCTGAATCGCGGGAGTTACTTCAATTTCAGGGCACCTCATCGCGAGGCGCCCATTCTCTTTATTTATTGGTATTTTTTTAGTATAATTCTTGGTTATGACATTTCAATTAATAAAAAAATTAGACACTGGAGTTCGAGTTGGAAAATTAATTATGCCTCATGGAGAAATTGAGACGCCTTTTTTTATGCCGGTTGGCACGGTGGGCAGCGTTAAGAGCGTTTCTCCCTCTGAGCTGGAAGATTTGGGTGCGCAAATTATATTATCAAACACTTACCATTTATATCTTCGCCCCGGAGAAGAATTAATCAAAAAGCTTGGCGGTCTTCATAAATTTATGAATTGGCAAAAACCAATTCTTACTGATTCTGGCGGATACCAGGTATTTTCGCTTAGCCAGGATAAATCTCAGAACGCAGAAGTAAGCTCCAGATCGATTGAAAATTTAGTGAAAATTACTTCAGATGGGGTTGAATTTAAATCCCATCTCGATGGTTCAAAACATCTTTTTACTCCTGAAAAGGTTATTCAAATTCAGCTTGATTTAGGTGTTGATATCTTAATGCCGCTCGATGTGTGTCCGAGCGGTAAAGCGACAAAAGAAGAAGTCAAAAAAGCTGTTGATTTAACAATTGAATGGGCCAAAAGATCAAAAGAGTATTTTGATCAAGAAATGAGAAATGAGAAATGGAAAATGGGAAGTGGCCGAAGGCCTTTATTACATGGTATCGTTCAAGGTGGATTGTATGAAGATTTAAGAAAATATTGTACAAAGGAATTGGTTAAGTTAGATTTTGATGGATATTCTGTTGGCGGATTGGCGGTTGATTTTGAAACGAGAGATATGTGGAAAATCGTGAAATTGATGGGTGAAATTTTACCTGAAAATAAGCAGAGATATTTAATGGGTGTGGGGACGCCAGACGATATTATAAAAGCAACAAAACTTGGGATGGATATGTTTGATTGTGTACTTCCAACAAGGCTGGCTCGTCACGGATCAGTTTATGTTAAAAATTGTCATTCCCGCGAAGGCGGGAATCCAGAGTCTGGATCCCAGATCAAGTCTGGGATGACAGATGAGTATAAACTTATTAATCTTCTGAATTCCAAATACCGTGAGGATGGGGGAGTGATCGACAAAAATTGTACTTGTCCATCGTGCAAAGGAGGATTTAGCAGGGCTTATATTTCTCATCTTTTAAGGTCTAACGAAATTTTGGGGCTTCGCCTAGCGACCCTGCACAATTTGCATCAATATTTGGAGTTGATGAGGGAAATGAGATTGGGCTAATTAGAATAGACTATTGGTTTGGTTCTTGTTGCTCATACATTTACTACTTTTTTATATTACTAAACTGTAGGAATGATGTTTGTGGACAAATTGAAGATTTATTTTGATTTTGAGTTGACAACAGCTTCTTTACTTTGGATAATGTAAATGACTTAAAACGGGATTATTTATTATTTAGTAATATGGAGGGATGTATGAGCGACGATGATCAAGATGACCAAACTACTGAGGAAGAAGAAGCAGTAGAGGAAGAGACAGAAGGAGTTGAAGATACTGATGATGGCGAAGAGGATGAAGCTGAAGAAGCAGAGACAACAGCACCTGAAGCTACGGATGACGAGGAAGACGAAGAGGAAGAGGATGGCGGCGATGAAGAAGAAACTCCAGCTCCATAATATTCTAATTGTTTTTTTAAAAAAACTCCGAATGTTCCTTATGAATTCGGAGTTTTTGATTGGATGTTCTAAAACCCTTGACAAATAAAAATTGGTATGCTATAATCCAATGTTCTTAAGGTGAGGGGATTCACAAGAGAACCCCTCTGAGCTTTGAGAAAATACATTACAACTTAGTGCGATAGTGTGCTGCATAATTCATTTCTTGGCCTTGTGCCAAGACGTAGGTTCCCCCTCCGCCTGCGGAATTATGTGGCACAGTATTGCACTTTTTTTAAAGCCAAAATAAGCACGTTAACAACTAAATATCCTTCAGAGCTAGGCGCGCATTAAGCGCAAATTTCAAGATACAAGAAACAATCACCAAGTAAATCCCAATATTCAAAAATCAATTTTTAAACATGTTTGTATCTTGTCTCTTGTTTCTTGGTTATTGCGTTCGAACGAACGCCTAGCTCTGAGGGAGAATATACCCTCAAAAGCCGCCAAAACGGCGTTAACCAACGCCGCTAACGCGGCATCAATTTGAGGAGGATATTATGAAGAAAGTAATGCTTCTGGCCGTCATAATGGCGGCGCTCGTCACTTTGCTGGTTTCGACCAGCTGCTGGGCCGCCATCGGAAAGGACATTTCTAATGGAAGTGATTCTGACCTTGATGCTGCTAAATCAGCCCCTGCTGCTTCGGTTGCAGATAAAGCTAAACTAGGAATCCAAGCGTCTCCTGTACCCGTTCTTGTGGCGAAGAACCCGCAGCCTGTTACCGGCAATCCCCATCGTCTGGTAAAGACTCCAGAAAATGAGACCCGCGAGGCGACTGAGAAAGCGGCACGGTTGGTGCTCGAAGGTAAGGCTACAGTATCGAGCGATGGGCAATTACATCAAATTAGAAGAAGCCCATCTTGCGGTGGTATCTCAAGTCGATTTGTCAACTGGAAGATCGGCTCAACTAAAGAGTATGCCACGGATGTGGCAGAAGCGGCTCGAAGCGATGCTCGTCGCCATGCTGATGTGGTGGCCGGAGAGGCAATTCGCAAATCTGCCGTTACTACCAACAAGGCACTTTCGAAGTCATACCGTTATACGAATAGCCTATCAGATAGGCTAAGCCCAGCGATTGGCGGAGCAGCAAATTGGGGGAGGATTGCTGTCGTCCTAGCCGTCATTGCTCTTGGGTTATCAGTCTGGACGTTCTTCCGTCCTCGTACAATCTATGCTGATTCAGAATATTAGGATCAGCAACTATCCAAAGCCCCAGCGGGTAACACTGCTGGGGTTTTTGCGTATTTAGTATTATAATATACGTATGGTTGAATCATTTATTCCAAATCCAGAAGTTTCTTCTTTGGAAATTGAAGTTAACGAACAATGCTTTAAAAGAAGAAAAGATTCAGAGGACTTAGTTGGTCAGAATAAAAGTGTCAATGAGATGCTTGAATATTTTGATAACGACTATTCAAAACTAGCCGATCTATATAAACAAAAGGTGGGGAGTGAACTTGTTGGCAATCCTTTTGACTCAATTGAACATACTTTGGAAATTACAAAATCTTGTTCGATTGTCATTCCTACATTTAATAACTCTAATAGACTGAAACAATGTTTGCTTTCAATAGAGGCTTCTACTTTCAATAAAAAATATCCCCAGCAATTAGAGGTTATTGTGGTTGATGATGGATCGACTGAGGAGGACATATCTCTTGCAGTGCAGAATTTTGGTCTGCAAGACTTGAATATAAAAGTTTTCCATCAATCAAACGGGCGTACTGCTAAAGCGGTTTATTCTGGTGTGTTAAATGCTTCTGGTGATATAGTAATAAGGACGGATCCAGACGTAGTATACCCACCTGAAATGATTGAAGAATATATGAAACGCCATGAAGTACTGGAAAATGTTGTTTTTTTTGGTTTTAGGGATTCAATAGACACAGAAGATCCTAGGCTGCAAGAAGAAGCGATAGAGAATGGTTCTCTTGAACAATTGCCTTTCGGCTTCCATAACGATGGAAGAGTGGCTGAAGATGGAATGTCCGACAGCAAATGGCTTATTGATGGAGGTAATAATCAAGATTTACCAATTGATATTGAAAAGCCGAAATATCACTGGAAATTAAATAACATTGCATGGGGCTTATCTTCTAGCGCATCTAGAAAAGATCTATTGCAAACATTTGCAGCTTATGATGAAGGATATGCGGGATATGGAGGCGAAGATAATGATTCGGTGGCAAGATTGATAGCTTTGGGGGATTACGTAATTCCTAATCTTGGAGGAGTTGCTTTTCATCAGAACCATCCAGTGAGGGAAAGTGATAGCAGGGAAAAAAATATAGAAACATTAAAAAATAATCTGAACTCTGCTTTAAAAAGCCAAGACCCTGGCAGGCCTGAGCAAACAGATGCTAGGTTAGTTTTTGAAAAAAAGAATCCGAGAGAAGAAAAGCTAGATGCCAAAAGAACAGAGAAGCCTTCCATGCATGTGCAAGCCATGGAGTTATTTAAAATGGGATTATACATCGATGCGATTAAAGCTATTGATGAAGCTGAGAAAAGTGATCCGGAAAGTGAATGGATAAGACACGACAAAGCTATAATACTTTTAGCACTAGGAGGAAAAGGACATTGCAGAATTGCTCAAGAATATTTGACAAAATTAGTGGAAGAAAAACCTGACAATAGCTATTTTAAGACTTCTCTAGCAAAGGTACTTTCTAGGGTTAACCATTTCAATAAAGCAAAAGAACTCTATATGCAAGTTTGGGACAGCGATCCACAAAATTCTGATCTGGCGTCATTATCCAATGGTCCTCAGGCGAATATGGATTTGGGCACTAAATTTCTGAAAGCAAAAAAAAATAGAGAAGCTCTAAAATTTCTTGACGCCGCTATCATTGGCTCTTCTGAAGAATTAATGCCTTGGGCATTGTTTAACAAAGGAGTCGCACTTTTTAACTTGGAGAGTTACGATTTGGCGCTTGAGACTTTATCTCGAACTTCAAATCTGCTTGAAAATAATGAGCATGTTGAAAGGATAATAGCAAATGTTTATGCAAAGCTGGGCCAACCCGAAAAAGCCCAAGAACACTTCACTTTAGCTCTTCAGTTCAGTTCCGAGAATCTTCACTAAAGCTAAAGACTAGCTTGAAATCTTTTCTGCTAAGCTAGTTTTCAACTTGTTCCAGTTATTAATCTTGACTCGATAACGAGTATATTTAACATCTTCCTTGTCGGTATACATCTCAGGCATAAATCTTATATCTCCAATTCCTAAATAATCACAAGCTTTTAAGAAAATCTCTCTTGTTCTTTCATCTGCTATGTTGGCTAGTTTGTCATAGGTAGAATTCTGAATTTTGTTTAATTCGGGATTCCCTCTGGTGTATTTACTTCTTCCCTCAATCATTTCTGGTGTCATGTCGCTCATGCTGTAGAAAATTTTTCTAAACAAAGTGTTTATTTGATGCTCAGCTTCTCGTTCGAGCTGTTCTAGAAATTCCCTTTCATTTTCGGGTCTTATATTTGCAACCGCTTCATCAGATTCAAGGGTGCGCATTCTCGCCCCATCATTGTTTTGAAAATTATCATAACCTTTGTCGAGCGGTTTTCCTTCTTTCACGCTATTTACATCTCTTCTCACGGAAATATAAACTCTTTCAGAAAAGGGCTTAACAGTAGGCTTGCCGTTGATTTCTCTTCCATAGGCATTTCTTATTTTATCAACCATAGTAATGTCTTCAGCGACACGATTTGATGCCGAGTATCCATTAGCACGAGCGTAAGCTTCTGCCCTGAAAATCGTGTTTGCGCCAATCGCTTTTTCTGAGATTTGTCCATAACGTTTTTCTGTTCTAAACATATCTAAATATTGCCACAATCTACGGCTAGCCCATAGAACAGGGAAATCATGCTTGTCTTTTGGAGAATAATCGTATCTTCCAGCAAAGACTTGTGTGGTAGGTTCTTTGTCGCCTGCAGAAAGTATTTTAGCCACATAATCTTTTTTGGGAACCGAAACATCAGCGTCATGCGATACTAAATAAAGAGGGCCAGCAACCGATTTTCGGTCCTTTGATCGAAGCAAAGCTAAGTCTGTAATATATTTTCTAAGATATCCGATAGGTTTCTTGGTCTTGAAGTGCTTTGAAACGATATTAACACGCATCTCCGGATGTTCTTTTTTGAAATCATTTATAACTTCAACTGTTTTCGAAATATCTTTAATCTTATCGTTAGTTCCATTTACCAGAATGTTAACTTCAAATGTTTTTGGATCCAGTAGTGTTCCGTCTGAATTTTGTTGGTCCAATAAGGAATATAGGTAATTCCCAATCACCTCATGCTCGCTATAAATCGCTGGCACGCAAATCGAAACACGACACTCTGGATCCATTTCTCCCACATCATCACAGCTTTCTTTTATTTCAGTCAGATAATCCGGTTTGCATCTCTCTTGATATTTTTCAACTGCTCTTTTTTCAGATTTGACTAAATCAGTAGCTGATACCGGTTCCGAATCTGGTGAATTCTGATAAGAAGCACCACCTTCTTCTTGATGACTTGAAGTGTAAGAGTCACTGCCTGAATAAGATTCAGAGTCCGAGTTTAATGATGAGGCGTTTTCTGAATGTTCGCCGGCATCATAACTTGGACGGAAGGAATCGTTAGCGGTTGTGTCGTATGACGAGTATCCTGTACTCTCTTTTTTATCTTTTATATGTCTGAATGGTTCTGCTAAAAGATATAGTGCAGCTGCTCCCAATTTAATTTTTTCCAAAGCTTGAAGGCCTCCTGCTAGTGCATGTCCGGCTTGACCGTAGATAGAGGTTGGATTCAAAATAAATTTCGACCAGACTTGAAAAATGTTTCTGGATTTGTCTGATAGATTATTTATTAAATTAACAAGCGAATCAACCCTTTTAAATTCTTCAGGGCTGTTATAGCCAAATTGACTTCCTTCCGACAAGCTCCAGAATGCGCGATGGGATTCATCTAAGACTTTTCCCCCGCCTTTAACAATTTTACTGGCAGACTGGGCTAATTCAGTATTGTTGTGGTCGTAATTAATTGAACCCACAGGGACTCCAAACATTAATCCTGTTCCTAGTGTTACCACAGAAGAGGTGATAGATCTGCCCACTTGCCATTTTTTCTCGCCGATCTCATTATCGCATTGTGTCTCCATTAACTCTCGTTCTGATTCAATAATTTGAAGAACGATCTCTTGAAATTCTTCTTCCGTAACAGGATTTTCCTCATCTAAAACTCTCTGTTTCAGCAAGGCGATGTGATCGTTTAGTTCGGAATGAGATTTTAATTCTGCTTTAATTCGTTTTCTTCCCCAGTTGAGTTGCTCTCCGGTTTGCAGTATTCCATCGGTAGCTTCTTTTATTCCTCCAGCCCAAACCAATGAAGTTGCAGCACCAAGGCCTCCAGTCATAACCATAGCGGCAGCAGCACCTGCGCCGCCGATGACCTTGGCGCCTATTTTAACACATTTTTTCCACAAACCGTTTTTTCTAAAATTACCGGATAATTCTAAATTGTCTTCGATACTTAATGACTCGTCGTCGGATTGAGAAATATTTCCCGCTTTATCAAAATATGATCTTGTTCTGCCAATAAATTCCCCAATTTTACTATTAGATATTTTGTTATCAACTTCATCAACCTTATTTGCTTGGTCTCTTAAGCGGATGAGGCGTAATAATCCTGCTAATGCTCCAAAAGGTTTGAGCCCGCCATATCGTTTTATAGCTCTTTGTTGGTCTCTGCATGCAATTTCGTTGATAAGTTTGAGTGCCTCACGTTTGAAACCTGTCACTTCCGGGCTTGGTTCGTAACTAGGTGAAGGTTCATAATTAGGAGCGTGACTGTCGTCTATGCTATTGTAAGAAGGTTCAGAAATTTCAGAAGAAGCATTGGGCTCATAAGCTGGTGTTTCTCCTGGAGCATAGCTCTCCTTGCCCGCGTCGATTTCTTGAGAACCATGATGCTCTGAATTAGAACGTCTTTTTTGTATCTCTTCCAGAGCCGCGATTTCTTCCCGATGCTTTTTTATTAGATCCTCAAGCTCTTTGCTGGAAAGAGTTTCTTCAATGCTTGGCTTGACGTCCTCCATTATTCCTCCCTATCTCTCACACCCTTAATACTCATGATTTCACTCTTGAGCAGAATCGATTCTTCAGCGACTAACACCTCAATATTTATGTTGTTTTCTTTCAAAAATTTTTCTATTTCACTGTTATTAAGGTCGCTTGTATTGAGTAATTTTTTAAATTGTTCGAATTTTTCTTTACTTTGTTCTTCGAGCATGTCAGCAATTCTAATCATAACTCTGCTTCGAAGAGAGACCATTAGATTCTCCATCATATGAATTTTGTCTTCTTCTGGTACTGACTCGAGCTCGAGGTAGTCAAAAATATCACTTTCGAGTATTTCTTTCATCGAAAGATCTAAAGTATTGTTCATTATACCCTCCAGTTAAAATTTACATTTGTTTACATTATAACATCTAAAATTGTATAATTAAAACAAAATGACAAATTTTCAACAAAAACAAAAAATCATGCATAGGCTGTATGAATCGGCTGATCTTTTTGGCGAAGAACCATTAGATATTTGGTCTGCTGAGTCAAATAACACAAAGAAGATAGAAGAAAATTTAACAGATCTAGCCGAAAAGCCTAAAGAAGGTATTAATCCACTTGAACAGGAAAAATTTAATGAATTGATGAAAGCTGTAGATAAGTTTGAAGTGCTAGCTGAAAAAACTAAAGAAGTTGAAAAAGCGCTGCATAAGGCGACAAGTGATCGCGAAGAACATTATGGTAGTTATGCAGGGAAGATTACCTCAGTTGATCAAAATCGGGAAAGGGGATTCGTGGCACTTAAAGCAGAAGTTGGCCAGAAATTAGAAGAAATGATTGCGCTTAAAGGAGATATTTTAAATAAACTCGGCGAATTAACCGATAAAGAGTTGAGAACAAAAGTGTACGAACGCTTTTTAGCAGAAAGACCCGATGAAGTGGGGATGTCGAGCGAAGTTATTTTGGAAACAAAGTCTGATGGACATAAAGAAGATTTAAAACAACGAACATTGCATCATAGGGCAATGGAAATAATTAGGCCGAATTTAGAGAGGAAAGCTAGACAAAAGGAATCAGTAGAGACTGGAACTTCTGATACTGTTGGCGGGGAAACCGCTGTAAAGCCGGTTTTGGCGGAGGAGGGGGATAATGATCATTTACTGCCTGATATTGAAATGATGGGGATGGGAGAAGGCGAAAAAAGAGCAACAACTAAGACTCCGCAAGTTGTTGTTTCGCAACCGGAAATAAAAGCTGAACCGCCTATTGTTTCTACTGAACCAAAAATTATAGAGCCTAAAGTAGAGCCGGAAGTCCAAACACATCCGCCGGTTGAATATATGAAGATTGGGCCTGATGGGGAACCAACCAGCATTACAGATACAATTGGCGAGTTCGGAGAAGAGTCTATTACTGCTGGTACTGCTTCTGAACCGGTTAAGTCTAGGTCAACAGATGTTGTTGATTATATCCAAGCTGAGAAGGCAAAGATCGCAGAACGAATTGGAGTGAAACTAGAACAGCCAGCAACGGAACCGGTGAGAAAAATTGATAATTTTATACCGCCGACAGCTAGAATTGATCAGACGGCACAAGCAGCCAATATAAACCAAGCGGCGGAATCAATCAAGTCGACAGAGATAGTTGCACAACCGGAATTACTAAATCAGACTGCCGCTCAAGAACCAATAATTAATCAGGCTCCGTCTGTACAGGCTCCGAGTGAAAGCACTGAGGATGAAATTACGATGGATGTGATGCCTGCGATTTCGGCGCAGCAGGTAGAATCAGAGCAACAAGCCCTAGAGCCTTTACAAAAACAAGGGGGAGGATTTTTAAGCGGATTATTCAGAAGAAAATCTGACGGGGCAGCACCAACTGATAGAGACGGGATGATTAAGCATATTGACAGACAAGGTGATGATCTTACGGCTGCCCATATTAGAAGCATGGAAGCTGAGCAGGAAGAAAAAGCAGCTTAAAATAAACCAACAAAAACAAAATGAACAACGATAATTATTATAGCTATGGCGGAGAGTCAAGCGGAGGGGCAAATTGGTGGATTTGGCTTGTTGCTTTTTGTGCAGCAATAATTGTCGGTTATATTATTTATCAAAAAATAAGAAAATCGGTCTTACGCAAAAATCAAATTCGTCTTACTAAAGACTGGGTTATGTATAAAGTGCTGGTTCCAAGAGAAAGGCATGCCGAAGAAGACGATCAACGTAAGAATTTTCAAGAAATGCTGGCGGTGATTGAACCGTTTTATGCGAACTTGAATGCAATGTTTGACAATACGGTTTCAAAGAGACTGTACGGCCAGGATCATATTTCTTTGGAGTTAGTTGCGAAAGATAATTTAATCTATTTTTATGTAGGTTGTTCGGGAAAGATTGCGGATACGGTCATTAAAAACTTACATGCCCAGTATCCTCACGCAGAAATTTCTTTGGATAAAAATTACTCAATATTTCCAAACAAGCCTTTAAAAATAGAGGTAGCTAATTTGGGCTTGATTAAGAGATTTATTTTCCCCTTAAAGACATATAAAACACTTGAAGATGATCCACTCAATGCTTTGTCAAATACCTTATCAAAGCTGGGCGAGGATGAGTTGGCGGGGATACAGTTTTTACTTCGGCCGACTACCGGAGTTTGGAGAACGGCAGGGGAAAGGGTAGCTTTTAATATCCAACATGGCAAATCACGAATTTCCCACTCAAATTCAATCGTTGCTAGAGCGGGGGAGACATTTTTTAATTTTCTAGGTTCTGCCGGCCGATCCGCGCAAGGCAAGAGTGAAGAAGAACATAGCGAATTTTACAACCCCAAAAATCCAATGAAATTAACACCGATGCAGGAGAATCAGATTAAGCTTTTGGGAGAAAAAACAGCAAAGCTTGGGTTTGAGTGTCAAATTAGAATAGTGAGTGTTGCGCCGACAACAGAGCAGGCCCGTCAAAACACCAAAGAGATCGCTTCGGCCTTTAATCAATTCAATGCTCCTGAATCAAACGGCTTAGCTGTAAAATTTCCACGAAATAAGTCAGAAGACATCGCTAATTATGTTTTTAGAATTTTTGGCAGGGGACCAAGGCTGATTTTAAACACAGAAGAACTTTCTTCTCTATATCATCTTCCCAACAGATTTATTGAAACTCCCAATATTGCTTGGCTCTTAGCTAAAAAAGAGCCGCCTCCAGCAAACTTGCCAAAAGAGGGGACTATTGTTGGAAACAGTTTGTATCGAGGGGCAAGCATTCCTATTAAAATTAAAGAAATCGACCGCTTAAGACATATTTACATGATTGGTAAAACAGGTGTGGGTAAAACTGTGCTTTTTGAAAATATGATTTTACAGGATATTAAAGAAGGCAAAGGTGTATGCTATCTTGACCCGAACGGGGATGCAGCTGAATTTATTCTTAATCGAATACCGAAAGAGAGAGCGGATGATGTAATCTACTTCAATCCGGCCGACATTGAGCGTCCAATGGGATTGAATTTGTTGGAGTGGAAAACTCCAGAACAGAGAGATTTTTTAGTTCAAGAAGCGATCCAAATATTTTACAAGCTTTTCGATCCGGGACAAACCGGAATTGTTGGTCCACAGTTTGAACACTGGATGAGAAATGCTGCTCTTACATTGATGGCGCATCCTGAAGGTGGGACTTTAATCGACATTCCGCGTCTATTTACTGATTCCGATTTTGAAAAAGACCGTCTGACATATGTTCAAGATCCAGTTGTTAAAAATTTCTGGGAAAAACAAATGGCTAAAACCGCCGATTTTCACAAGTCGGAAATGCTTAATTATTTTACTTCCAAATTCGGCCGGTTTATGACCAATGATATGATGCGAAACATTATCGGTCAAACAAAATCGTCATTTGATTTTAGGGAAGTAATGGACGGTAAAAAGATCCTAATCTGTAATTTATCGAAGGGATTAATAGGGGAGATAAATGCTTTTCTTTTAGGCATGATAATTGTTTCGAAAATTTCGATCGGCGCATTTTCGAGGCAAGACTTGACTGAAGAACAGAGGATTCCATTTTATCTCTACGTTGATGAGTTCCAAAACTTTATTACCGATGTTTTTGCCACTATTCTCTCAGAATCAAGAAAATATAAATTATCGCTCAATATTACCAACCAATACATTGCCCAGCTTGATGAAAAAATACGAAATGCCGTTATCGGCAATGCTGGCACTCTAATATCATTTAGAATCGGAGCAGCCGATGCAGACTTTTTAGTCAAAGAATATGATCCATTAAAGCCGGATGATATGACAAATATTGATAAATATAATTTTTACATAAAAATGCTTATAGACGGCGCTCCAAGCAAGCCCTTTAATGGGCAAGGTATCGCTCCAGATCCAAATGAAAATAAACAATTGGGCAGTGCCATCAAAGAACTTTCGAGGCTAAAATACGGAAAGCCGAGAGAGTTGGTTAATAATGAAATATTGGAACGGACTAAAGTTAATGCAATAGATCTTCCGGGGATAAGTTCAACCGATGTGGCAAAAACAGCATAAATAGAACTGAGATCTTAGAACTTAAAACTTAGGAAAATCGTCTTGAATCCGCCATCTGGTCATCGACTCTGAGGTCTAGCGACCTCGTCGCTCAGACTCGAATGAGTAGACAGGGCGATTTTTTATTTGCGAAATGTTGACGCAAGAGCGATTATATGGTAGGATAATTGCATAAAAGGGGACAAAGGGGGATTATTAAAACAAACAAGCGGAAAAGTTATGGCCGATGAAAAAGAATTACAAGCGATAAAACATCTTCTTGATACTGCTGAAAATAACATCAGACAAGTAAAAAGTGTGTTGTTCGCTTCAGAAATCACAAAAAAAGCCAAAGGTTTAGAAGGAAACGAAGACGGTACTATAGTTGAGGGTGTGTTTGACGGCGAGAATATGATCGGCCCCGACAAGACTAAGTATCCAATTCCAGCTAACTATGCATCAAAGTCTAAACTTATCCCCGGCGATGTCTTAAAGTTGACAATCCTAGAGGATGGAACGTTTCTTTTTAAACAGATTGGGCCGGTGAAAAGAAAGAAAATTATCGGAGAACTTGAGGAAATTTCAGAAGGCAAATATATTGTGAATGCAGAAGGGAAAAAATATAGAATTCTTCTTGCTTCCGTAACTTATTTCAAAGCCGAAAATGGCAGTAAGCTTACAATTATTGTTCCGGAAAAGGGCGAGTCAGAATGGGCAGCGGTCGAAAATTTATTATAAAAAGCAGGTAAATAAAATGACAGAAATTAAAAATTTTAGTCCTTACAAAATTGTAAAAAAAGCGATGGTAGATTTAAAGCCTAATGAGGTTAAAGTAATTGCCGGTCGTTTTGGCATTGATGAAGACAGAAAAACTCTTTCATCGATTGGTAAAGATTTGAATCTTTCGAGAGAAAGAATTCGACAAATTGAAAAAGAAGGGTTAAGAAAACTTGCATCTAAAATAGTCGACCGCAAAAACGAGTATTTGGAATCTATTATTCAATCATTTAAAAAAAATGGTGGAATCGCGAAGCATGAGAGTATCGCTAATAAATTTTTAGAAGACAACTTAAAATCCAGCAAAAATGAATTTAATGCTTTGCATCTGATTTTCTTTTTAATGCCAGAGCTTAAAAAAATTGATAAAACAAGAGAATTAGAAGCCAGTTGGATTATTGCTTCATTATCAAAAGAAGATGTTTTGGATGTGATTGATGGCTGGATCGATCATTTACAGAAGGTAAAAAAGCCGGCCACGATAGACGTCCTTGTAAAAGAGAATCCGAATCATAGTAAATATGAAATGACTTTTCTTTCCGAGCTGCCATACATTAGTAAAAAGCTTGTTAAAGCAGAAAATGATTTTATTGGTTTGGCATCATGGCCTGAAGTAAATCCAAGAAACGTTAGAGATAAAATTTATTATATTCTAAAAAAAGAAGGCAAGCCTCTTCATTTTGAGCTAATCGCGAAAAAAATAAATGAAGAAAAATTCTCAAAGAAAAAAGTTGTTAAAGCAACTGTGCATAACGAGCTTATCGCTGATAATCGGTTTGTTTTAGTTGGACGAGGAATTTATGCTTTGGGCGAATGGGGATACAATCCTGGTACAGTAAAAGATATTATAAAAAACATATTGGATATTAAAAATAGTCCTATGAAAATTGATGAAATCATTAACGAAGTTCTAAAACAAAGAACGGTGAAGAAAAATACGATTTTGATCAATTTACAAACCAAGCCAGACTTTAAAAAAGTTGGCAAAGATAGCTACGCACTCGCTAGATAATCTTTTCAATTTTATTGCTCCCTTTATTGGATTTCTAGGCGCTCTCAAGGCCACATGCGCTTGCAACCGTCGAAATCCAATAAAGTTCGCTGTTTTACGATTTAAGAATTGTCTAGGTTCATACACATCGTGTACACATTGATACAATGAATGCAGGAGGTGTACATGAATGGAAAAGTAGGAACTGCAACAAAATATGGAACTGTTCTGCCGGGAGCAGTTAGGATATCGAAAGT
>JAMCZZ010000033.1 GCA_023484645.1 Patescibacteria group bacterium | reverse complement strand
AGCTGGCTACATAAGCTCGTAAAATTTTGTAGCAAAATTCAAGCGCTAAACCAAATTTAGCACCTGCATTCGCCTAAAAGGTGAAAGCTGTCCGCCCAACTGTTGGTTGAATGGTTGGAATCGGGCATGACAAATCAACTTGCTTCCCGCCAAGATAGCTTTGGTAGGCGGGATTAAGAAAACAAAGGCAAAATTTTAGGCTTGTCAATGATTGTTAGATCTTTTTTTGGACGGGGATGCAATTTCCCCCAGCTCCACCATCAAAAAATCACCCAGCAAAGGGTGATTTTTTGTTAAAATGCCTAATTTTCAGAGTAGAAGAGAACCGTCCCCTTTAAATTTTATTATTTTACTGACTATTATTTTTCACGGAAAAATAAAAGGTCTTGAGCTTTTTATAATTGCCCAAGACCCTAATATAGCTTGTTATTCGCTACTTAGAAAACTATGACTGTGATGGTGTACTGTCTTCCGTAAGTTGCGAGATAACTCTGTTGTGCCAGTCTTCTGGCACTGTGAAGATGAGCGCGGTCCCGCTTCCATTGCTGATGTTGAGGCCAGGATTACTCTTGCACCCTACCATCAGGTAGTTGGCCCAGTTGCCGTCGTGCGAGACGCCACAGACGTGCTTAACTACTACGCCGAACGTCTCATTGTCGGTTTCTACCGTCAGCACGGCAGCCTCAAGCTCGTCCTCGATGGTCGGGTACATCCCGATTCTTCCTTTCTGCCTCTCGAGCTCTGCGACGTCATCAGGGCTAAGTGCAAGAACTCGTACATAGTCCTCGTGATGACGCGTCATTGCCCCCCAAGCGGCCAACTTACTGGCCTTACCTTGTTCGATCTTGCTTCGCAATTCTTCCCTGGTGTTCATGTATAAACAGTCCTTTCATTAGAGTGTGTATTGAACTACGGGATTACTGATTAGTAGGATCTTTTTGGTTGTCAATTTGATAACCAAAAAGGCACTGACAATCGTGATTTTGTTAAGTATATCACTTTTACACCGAAATGTCAATAGTTCGAACTTGCTCTTTTTTGTTGTTATAGTGATAATCCTTTAAGGGATATTAAACTGACGGTCTAACTTGTATCTCTCGAAGGCGGGACCGATAATTTTTCTTTATCGCCTGGCTTCGGTTACTATTTCGCATTCAGCCTTCGCTAAAGCTACGGCCGACAAGAAACTTTTTCGCACTAATTTTATTACTCTTAATCTAGACTTTTTTAAAGTTTATGGTATAATAAAGTTGAAAAATGTAAAGGATTCTTTACACCTATGAAAATTTATATTACTCACATTTCCAGAAAAATTAAAAATCTACGCGAAGAAAAAAAACTAACTCAAGAAGAATTAGCTGAAAAATTAGGAATTTCTAGACAATCAATTATTTCAGTTGAAAAAGGTAAATGTCTGCCATCATTACCCTTAGCTTTGAGAATTTCTGAACTTTTTGATTTAGCTTTTGATGAAATTTTCGGGAACCAAAAAACCCATATTAAAGAAGAAGGAGAAAAAATTATGCCACATCCATTAACACCCTGGTCACCTTTTGGTGATTTAGACAGATTTTTTGAAGACGAAAACGCATCTGCTTGGCCTAGCCGTCGAGTGATTGCTTTCCCCGCTGTTAACGTCAAACAAAAAGACAAGGAAGTCATTCTAACCGCCGATATCCCCGGAATCAAAGAAGACGAATTACAAGTTGAAGTCGGCAGTGATTTTGTTGATATTTCTGGTGAACGCAAAGAAGAAGAAAAAATTGAGGAAGAAGGTTATTTCCGACAAGAAGTTCGCTACGGTTCATTTGCACGAAGAATTTTATTGCCCGCCGAAATTAAAACAGGCAGTGTCGAAGCAACAATTAAAAACGGAACATTAAAATTGGTTATGCCAAAAATCGAAGCTGCTAAACCAAAAGTAACCAAAATCAAAATTAAGAAAGCCTAAAACCCATTGCCTTATAAGCTTGAATCTCGTAAAATGGATTTGTGATGTTAAATAAACCATATGTTGTTGGAATCACCGGTGGGACCGCTTCCGGTAAAACTTTTGTCATTGAAGCCTTAAAAGATTATTTTAATGGTAAAATTTTGGTTATTTCCCAAGACCAATATTATAAAGGTGAACGTGTTAAACGTTTAGACCGATGGGAAAGAGCTAACTTAGACCAACCCAAAGCTTTTGACAATCGTCTTCTAGAAAATCATCTCCATGAGTTGCTTGCCGGCAAAACAGTACTAGCTCCTGTTTACGATTTTGCCGAACACAAACAAACAAAAGCCAAAGTTCCACTAGAACCCAAACCAATCATTGTTTTAGAGGGCCTTTTAATCTTCAATGACGAGAGCCTGCGCAATTTAATGGACTGGAAAGTCTATTTAGAAGCAGACCCAGACATTCGATTAGCAAGAAGATTACTTCGCGACATTGAGGAACGAGGCGTGACAATTGAAAATTTAAGATCTTCAATTGAATGGTATATGCAAAATGTTAAGCCGATGCATGATAAATATATTCATGACATGAAAAAATACGCCGATGTGCGATTAGACACCAATAAAGGTTCACTGGAAGCAGCTAGTACTATTACGGAAAAAATAAAAGAGATCCTTAAAAAATACGAATAAAATATTTTGCGCGATTAGCTCAGCGGCAGAGCGCCTCTTTGACGTAGAGGAGGTCAGTGGTTCGATCCCACTATCGCGCACCATTAAAACTTAATATTTATGCTTTCCAGAGACCATGGACATTACAGTACTCGCGGACCATTATTTCATTAGCCTCGATCTCAAATTCAGCTTCGGGACTGTCGCCTGGTTTTAAGTGTTTTCGATAAATTCGTCCGTCAGCAATGACCTCAATCCATTGAATATAATGCTCTTGCTCCATTGGATGTGGAATTGAGCCGACTTTGACTTTGATTTTGTTATCGGATTTTTCAACCACCGGCACATGTTTTTCCTTGCCTTCATCTTCAGTTTTTTCCGCTAAAAGTTCCATTGGCTTGCCACAGCAGACCAAAGTACCACCACCGGCAAACAAAACTTCAACAATATTGCCGCAAACACTGCATTTGTAAACTTGATTTTGAGTGATCATTTTTCCTCCTAATTAAATTATTCGTCAGCTAATCTAAATTTCCAAATTGAAATTATAAGCGTAACCACGATCCAAAAAAGGACAATGGCAATATTCATTGGATTTGTTAAAGGTGAAACAGCCTCTAACCCAATTTGGCGAATCATTCGTAAAAGTGGTGCTAAGGGCAAATATTGAACAATATTATAAAGCCATTTTGGCAATTGATCGATTGGGAAAAAGACGCCCGTAAGAAACATCATTGGGATAGAAATTGCTGTCGCCATTCCTTCGGCCGCATTAGTAGTTTTTACTAGTCCAGCAATAGTAAATCCAATTAGTTGAAAAAGAATGGCACCAATTAGTCCAAAAAGATAAAGCAGAACTAAACTACCGTAAATATGAGCATCAAAAACAAAAACTCCCACTAATAAAATTAAACTAACTTGAGCAAAATTAATTACTAACCTCGCTAAAATATAGGAAACAATAAACCGCCAGGCCGCCAATGGCGTAGTGACAATCCTTTTTAAAATCCTATCTTCCCGATATTTACTCATTCCAATTGCCACTCCTTGAATTGACGAGTTCATTAGCGCCATCCCAATCAGGCCAATTAAAACAAAATCAAAATAATTTAATTGACGCGTGCTGGTTTTTTCTTCTTCCACCGCAAAAACTGGTTGAAAATTCTTGACAGCATAATTTGCTTTGGTTAAAAAACTATTAGTAAAACTTAAAATAACAGAATTTATTTGAGTATTAGCCGGATCGTAAATAACTTTAATTGTTGTCGGCACACCAGACTGCATTTGACCGAATCCTTCAGGTACCACGACAATTGCTCCTACATTGCCTCGTTTTAATTTATCTTTGGCTGCTTCCACATCTTGATCTTTTTCAATTTTAAAAAGTTTCGACTCGTCAAGCGCTTTAGAAAAATCTTGAGAAAGTTGTGAATTAGATTTTTCAATTAAAACGATTGTTCCAGTTGAAGTTGAGCCCTTGCCAAAGAAAAAACCAAAGATAAAGGTAAACATTAAAGGAAACATCATACTCCAAAAAAGGAGATCTTTATCACGAATAAAAATTTTTAAATTAGCTAAAAATAATTTTCCCATTAGTTATTCCTCAATTAATTTACCCGTCAATTCAAGAAAAACATCTTCTAAATTAGCTCGTCCAACCGTTAAACTTTCGGGATTAGTTTTTTGGACTAAAAGAAGTGCTTGATTAAGATTAGCCTGTGTTTTAAATTTCATTTCAAAATGATCGCTTTTACCTAAAACATTTTCAATTTCACCTAAAGCTTGCAGTTTTTCCAGACAATTTTTATCAATTCGACTATAAAAATTGAGTTTAAAAGGTTTCTTAGCCCGCTCAACTAATTTATGAGTATCATCTAGGGCCACAATTTTACCTTTTTCCATAATGGCTACTCGATCGCAAAGCATTTCCGCTTCTTCCATATAATGTGTGGTCAACACGATGGTTTTTCCTTGCTTTTTTATCTCTGTGATAATATCCCAAGTATGTCGCCTGGCCAAAGGATCAAGACCGGTTGTTGGCTCGTCTAAAAAAACAATTTGAGGGTCATTAATCAGACTGGCCACAATTGAAAATCTTTGTTTTTGACCACCTGACAAGTTACCAACATACGATTTAGCCTTGTCTTCAAGCCCAACCATTTTTAAAAGTTCCAAAGAGTTAAGATGATGAGAATAAAAACTGCCAAATAAATCCAAGATTTCCTTCAAAGTTAAAAAATTAAAATAGGCTGAAGATTGAAGTTGGACGCCAATTTTTTCTTTAATACTATTAATACCTTCTTTAAAATTATGATTTAAGACAATAATTTCACCCGAAGTGGGTTTTCTTAAACCTTCAATCATTTCTAAAGTAGTAGTTTTACCAGCACCGTTTTCGCCTAAAAGTCCAAAAACTTCATTCTTTTGAACTTCAAAAGAAATACCGCTAACAGCTGTTAGCTTATCATATTTTTTTGTTAAATTTTTAATTTCAATTGCATTATTCATTTTTAAAAATTAAAAAAGCTTTGATTTTAAATCTAGTTTTCTATTGTATCAAATTGTATCAACTTTTTAAAGAGTCCTGCAAGTTTCTGCCCGCAACAAAATGCGGTACTACTCTTTCTGGAATATCATGCTGTTTTTGAGTTTTGGGATTTAAAAAAGTCAGCGCTTTTCTTTTTCTAAGTGTAAAAGTGCCAAAACCCAAAATAGTTACTTTTTCACCTTTAACTAAGCCTTCTTTAATTGAGGAAATAAAAGCATCTAAAATTTTTGTTGCTTCGTCTTCGGTAATTTGTGCCTTCTGGGCCACTTGAGTAATTAATTCTTCTTTTTCCATACATTTATATTATACAAAAATGATCACAAATTGTAAAAACTCTTAAATAATATCTCGGCCTTGACTTTTACTTTATTTTAAAGTATAATATTTAAGCTACCTTGGAATAGACTAGCTTTTCTCAAGCAACCATGTTTGAGACAAGCTATGTTTATATTGCCAAGGAGGAACTTAACAATTGAAAAAAGTAGCTTTCGTCGTAATGTTCTTGCTGTCACTTCTGGCGTCATTTGCCGCCAGTGCCACCATCTACATCCCGCCCAAACCATTGTACTGGATCGTGCCCCTCAACTTCACCCCCACAGCCCTCAATAACCAAGGGGTGGTTGTTGGCTATCGCCGAGTTGCAAACCCTGAAAAGTTTGCTTTTGAAGCGATCAAATGGAAGAAAGGTCAATTCACAAGGTTAGGCACTTTCGGAAGCAGGAATGCCATTGCTGCCGATGTCAATGATCAAGAAACCATTTTGATTGGTACTGACCCTGGTCAAGGACAAATGGGAGGATGGCATTACATCGTAGTCAGGATAGACGGCCACCAAGATACAATCGAAGGAATGCTTGACGAAGATTTCGTTTATCTTTATCGCCTAAATAATCTGAACCAACTAGTTGGTTCTCTTTGTTCACGAGCAGGTACGTCTAAAGGGTTTATATGGAGTAAGCAGGCTCAAGTTACCATAAAAACAGAGGGGTCTTGCTCACTCCAATATATAAACGATATTGGCCAAGCAGTGGGTTACGGTCCATCACCTAACACAACCTCGGCATCTCGGATACCAGTCATCTGGACCAACAGTAGTATTTGGCCGCTCGAAACACCATTCGGCGGCGGCAATGCTCAAGATATCAACAATGACGGTTGGTCGGTCGGCTCGTATATTGACTTAACCCAAACCACTTCTAGCACTGTTCTACCTGCCCTTTGGAACGAAAAAGGCCAGCTCTTTAAGCTTCAGAACCTCGGGTTCGCTGGAGCAGGTTTACGAATCAATATCCACGGCGTGATTCTTGGTATGCTCGATGAAAGACCTGTGATCTGGCTTTCGTCCACAGCCAAACCTTACTTTTTCGCCGACATCGTCAAGAATATCAAGATCACCAATATCATAGATTTCAACGACTCTGGTCAAATCCTCGTCAAAGGCGAGAGATACAACAATGATGGCTACTTTCTTCTTGTTCCCCGCTAGCAAAGATGGCTAGCTAATCCCCTGAGGATATCTATCTTTGGGGGCTTTTTTTATTTTAGAGTAAACAAGAGTTCATTTTGACGGAGAAAACTTTCCATCACATTTTTGAGCGTTGGTACTCGAAGCTGACTTTTGTATTCCAAAAGCGCTCTTTCTTTAAGGTCTAAAGTTTCT
Source organism: Patescibacteria group bacterium (assembly GCA_023484645.1). The sequence continues at coordinate 16,075 of JAMCZZ010000033.1, read as the reverse complement.
TTATCTAAAGAAACTTTTAAAACTCCGTCAGAAATAGTAATTAATTTTGCCGGTGGCGTCAGCATCCTGTCAGAGTGTAAACCTTTAGGACTAGGAAAATGGCGAAAATGAATTAAGTAATAATAAATTGTAGGTTTTTGCCCACTAATTTTATCAACTGCTTTTTGGACAAAAATGCCAGTCGCTGCATGGTCTGGATGAATGTCTAAAGAACTGCTAGCAATTATTACTTCCGGTGAGAATTTCTTAATTATGTCAGCCATATCCGCTTGAAGATTTTCACCAGTATAAGATGCATTTTGACGATATGAAGTCGAATAGGGTGTTTGTGAACTTTTGGTGGTAGGGGATTTGTAAGGGGATTGATAAAAATCACTTAAAAGTTTTTTTAACCCCATATCCGGATAGCCTAAAAAATAAACGTTTGTCTCCTCAAGACCTAAAATTTTTAAAGCTCTTTTAGACTCGCCTTCACGACGATACCCTTCTTGAATATAGTCTTGAGAGCCAGGATGAATTTTTTTATAATCTCTCATTGTTGAAAAAAGATAACCATCACCATTGGTCACAATAACAACTTTTACTTCAGCCCCATTTTGAAGCGCTTTAGCAATCAACCCACCAGTGGCCAGAGTTTCATCATCGGGGTGCGGGGCAAAAATAATGACTTTTTCGCCTTTTCCAGGAACTTTAGCCTCTTGAAGAAGTGGCACTGCAGATTCTGGCAAATTCTGATATACACGAAAATACAAAAAAGTGCCTAAAATCACTAATAACGCACTAGCAACAATTAAAAGCGCTAATTTTTTAATCATTTTGTCAACCTTAGATAATTTTTTTCAAATCGATCATGAGTTGTGTCTATCAAATGAGACTCAAGTTTTTCCAAAGAATTTTCACCCATTTTTCGAGCTTTATTAGTATTTTCTAAAATTTGATTGATTTTTTTAGCAAAATCAATTTCATTCCCCGGCTTAAAAAGAAAACCATTGACACCATCTTTGACCAATTCAGGCAAAGCACCGGCATTGGCTAAAACTACTGGTAGGCCAGTTGCTTGAGCCTCTAAGACTACAATACTTTGAGTCTCTGACGGGCAAGGATTAACAAAAACTTGTGACATTTGATAAATACGAGGCAAAATTTCGTTATCATGGGGGATAAAACCAATGAAAGTCACGTTTTTAGAAATTTGAGACTTTTTAACCATCTGTTCCAAAGTTGTTTTGATTTTTCCTTCACCAACAATGACAAAGTGAGCAATGTTCTTTGCCAGAACAAAAGGAATCGCTTTGATTAAAGTTTTCAAATCTTTATCCACATCCAACCGACCAACAAACAAAACTAAAGGCAAATTTTCAGGTATTTTAAATTTTCTTCTCACATAAAGGGTGTCACCGTAAAAAGGCATAAAGCGAGAAAGATTAACCCCATTGGAAATAACTTCCACTTCGGTTTTTAAATTAGCTTTCAGGAAATTTTCCGCCACTGTTTGAGTTGGACAAGTAAGTAAATCGGCACGATTATAAAACCAACCAAGATAAGTTCGGAGAACTTTTAAAAATAAAGGATGGATAATTTTAAGCGACGGCAAGTACGAAATTGTATATTCTAAAGAAAAATGATTAGTGACTACCACTGGAATTTTCATTTTACGCGCTTTCCGCAAACTCCCTAAAGAAATTAAAGCCGGATCTTGAAGATGAATAATATCGGGTTTCACTTCTTGGATAATTTGACTAACCCTTTTAAATGGCCAGCGCGAAATATAATAACCTTTGCGCCAAGGATTGATTTTTGATTTTAACCGAAAAATTTTAATACCATCAACTTCTTCCTCGTAGGCAGTTATTTTTGGTGACGGCGCAATAACAAAAACCTCATGCCCCGAAACAACCATTTTACGAGCTAAATTATGAGCAAAAACAGCCACTCCCGAAATATTCGGATAATAACTCTCCGTTGCGATTAAAATTTTCACTTATTTGTTTCCTTTTTTTAAACTAAAGAATGAGTACAAACCAACTGGGATCCAAACCCAAAAAGAAAAAAATCGAAAAACCAAAACTGACATTAGAGCTATTGTGCTTGGCGTGCCTAAACCAGTCAAAATTAAAGCCATAGTTCCTTCAGTCACCCCTAAGCCACCAGGAATAAAAGAAGCCATTCCTGCCAAAGCACTCACGCTGTAGCCAAGCAGCAGTCCACCGAAATGAATGGTATAACCAAAACTTAGGAAAACAAAAAATAAGCAAAAAATATCACCTAACCAATAAACTAAACCAGCTAAAACAGCTAAAACAAATGTCCTCTTTTTTTGACTAAATAAACCTAACCCGGCATAAATATCTTCAAAAATCTCGGTAGATCTTTCGGGATTAAGAATGGGTTGTTTAAATTTTTTTAAGAAAAAATTTGTTGGGACAAGAAATTTTTGCCAAACTTTTCTAAATTTTTCCTTATGTTCATAAAGATAAATCAAATAAATAAAACCGCCAAAAACTAGCGAAAAGATAGTCATAATCAACAATTTGGCACCGGTTGACACTTCTTGCAAAGTTGGCACTAAAATTAGAGCCACCAGAAAAAGACTAAAAAAGGCAATGTAAGTAATAATAATTCGCAAAATCAACATTAAAAGAATAGAACCGGCCTCTACTTTTCGTTTTCTCAAAAAATAAAAATCAATTGCTCCTTCACCAAAAGAACCAACCGGAAAAAAATGAATCGCAAACGCAGCAATAGAACCAATTCTAAACCTATCCCAAAAAAGAATTTTATACCCTAAGCGAGAAAGAATAATACCCAAAAGCCAAGCCGCACCAATATAACTTACAAATTCACAGAATACGGCCACCATTAAATAGAACTTATTAACTTTAAAAATTAATTTCGCTGCTTCCTGAGCATCAATCAGTTTCGGAATTAAAAAATAGATCCCAATAATAAAAAGAAGAAGGATTATTATGGTCTTAAAATTAAGTTTTATCTCTAAATTTTGATTAAGATTGGTGTTTTGATTCACTTATTTTTTTGATCTCTGGCCATTCTTCGATTAAAACTGATAAAACCGCCGCAATCGGAACAGCGATTATCATTCCTAATATTCCCATTAATTTTGCTCCTGAAAGAAGCGAAAGAATGATAATTACCGGCGAAAGTCCGACTGCTTTACCCATAATTTTGGGTGCCAAAAATTGGCCTTCTAGTTGCTGAATAATAACAAAAGCAATTAAAACAAATAATGCTTTCCATGGAGAAATTGCCAAAGCAACCAGGAAAGCCGGGATTAAACCTAACCAAGGTCCAATATAAGGAATCATCTCAGTTAAGCCACCCCAAACAGCTAAAGTTAAAGCATATGGAATACCTAAAGAAAACAGAGCAATACCGTCGAGTATGCCAATAATCAACATCAATAAAAAATATCCTCGAAACCAACTGCCCATTTTAAGGCTAATTTTTCGAGCAATTTCAAAACTTTTTTCCTTATGCTCTAAGGGAATTGTTTGGCGAAGAAAATTTTTTAAGGAATTTTCTTCCAAAAGCATATAAAAAGATAAAACTAAAATTGTAACTAAATAAATCACCCCACCAATAAAACTAATGGTTGTTGAATAAACACCAGAACTTAGGCCACTCAACTTAGAAGAAAAATTAAAGATATTTTCTTGATAATTTGGTAAAGTGTTTTTAATATTTTCGTAAAAAGGCCCAAGCTTATTAACATAATAAGGTAAATTAATTGCTAGCTGTTTAATTTGTTCAATGATTGGCGGAGCAATTAAAAAACCAATAGCGGTTATTATCCCCACAAAAATAACTGATAAAAGAATCACTGCCAAAAGCCGAGGAATGTATTTTGACATTCGATCAACTAAAGGTCCCATAGCTGCCACAATCACCAAAACAATAAAAAGTAAAACGACAATATCGCGTAGAGAATAAATTAACCAAACTAATAAAATCCCAACCGCTACTTTTAGAATGGTTAAGGTTGAAATATCAAATTTAAGACGGTTTTCCATAAATTACCTCTTATTAAATATTACCATATTTTTAAAACAAAGATAATGGTGTCCCCGGTAGGAATTGCACCTACGACGCCCACCTTAGGACGGTGGCGCTCTATCTGCTGAGCTACGGGGACAAACCTATCTAGATTTTACCATATCTTAAAGGTATAATAAATAAGCTAACGCTTATTTATGCGGAAATTTTTCCCGAAAAATTATAATAAAGATATTATCGGGGTGTAGCGCAGCTTGGTAGCGCGCATCGTTCGGGACGATGAGGTCGGAAGTTCGAATCTTCTCACCCCGATTTAACATTACACATCGGATGTGTAAATGCCGATATGTTAAATATCGATCAAAAATTTTTTAATTTGAGTAAGATCAACTGCATAACTGGCATAATCTTCAACAAAATCCTGATAGTCTGCTATTAATGAAAGTTCGGGAAGGGTGCATAGCCTATTCGAATTTTTGCTAAGATATTGTTTATATGACGACCATGGATATCTTTGAACAGAATTAGCCAATTTTGCAACATATGGGTTCAAGTGTATATAACGCGTTAAATGTAATAGCTGTTCGTCGCTCTCTATCAAAATAGCTTTAAATTTCCCCTGAAAAATCGGCCCTATTCTATTATTTCTTGTATTAAAATATCGAGTATAGCTATTTAATGTCTTACGCATAAACTCTGAGACTCCCTTATCCATTACTTGCTTAAGAATAAGATGAAAATGGTTAGGCATTAAACAATAAGCATATATCTTAACCAAGGGCTGAATTGGCATCTTTGATAGCATCTTGTTTAATTCTTCTTTCAACACAAGAGAATATTTATTAGTGTCCTTTTCTAAATAAAAAGAAAATGTCGAGAGCATCCTTAGATAATCATTTTTATCGCCAAAAATTGCCTGTTTTGCAACCCCACGATTATAAATATGATAAAAATACTCACAAGCAAATGACGGCCTATAATACATAATATTACTATTGTAATATATATTTAAGTCGGTTGCTACACATCCGACTTTACACATCCGATGTGGAAAAAGATGTGGAAAAATGTGGAAAATTAAATAAGATGTGTTATAACTATTTAGTTATTGAGATTGAAGTTCTTGAAGCCTCTCTGATTATCATGTTAAATGGTGGATAGAGAGGTTTTAAGAACCATGTAATTACCGAATTTCGACCATTCAGAATAGGAGGATTCAGCAATGACACAAACCGATATACTACTACCCGCCCTCCCCACAATGATTCTTGAACAGCCTCCTTCCGACTTCCAGTTTGGCAAAAGAACAGAAAACGAAGGGAATTTAGTCGAGGATGTCGCCCTTAAGGGCAAGTCCAAACTTTTTTTGGACACCTTCCTTCGAGAAGGCGAGTCCAGCGTGGTTGGGTATACGATGTTGGAGCGAGCCAAAGAGGGCGCTGAAAAAAGAGGCACTCGTGCTGGTCAGCTTCACGCCGAGCTAATGCTTGTACAGAAAGATAAGATTCCTGTCGAATGGAGGGAATTCTGCTTAGTGTTCACTGGCACCGTCAGACGTAATTCGTTCGGCTACATCTATGTCATGTGTCTGTACTGGCATGGCGTCAAGTGGCACCGAACCTGGGATTATCTCTCCCGACACTGGCGCGGCGGCTGCCGTCTCGTACGCTTCGGTAAGTAACACAACTCTTTGGTATTTGGCCTTTTATTTCCTTGGACCCCCATTCCGACCCTCGCTTGATAGCAATACTAGGCGGGGGATTTTTTTTAATTTCGTCTTTTTTTCGCCCCCTTTTCTTTCCCTTTACTCCTTTACAGGCGGACAAAAAGAGGAAGGGGTGTGGAGAGGAAAACTTTTTGCTAACGTCTGCGTCTCGCGAAACGGGACAATTTGGATGAGGTGGGAAGCATCAGGACATTAGTATCATTGTGAACTTTGTTCAGTAGATTCGATCAGTTGAAATAATATTTCAAAAGTTTATTATATAAATAGATAGTAAAAGGAGGAAATGTGGCAAAAAAACCAAAAGGTTTCACTCTTGTTGAAATATTAATAGTTATCGCCATTATTGCCATTTTAGCTGGAATTGTTCTTTTAACTATTTTATCTGTCCGTGCTCGCGCTCAAGACGCCAAACGTAAATCAGATCTTAATTCAGTAAATACTGCCCTTCAAAGTTACGGGGCAGGAAATAATTCATACCCTATCAGTAACCCACAAACAGAACTATTATCTAATGACTCTAATCTTGGGGGAATACTTGTAGCGAACGAATATTTTAAAACTATTCCTCAAGACCAGTACAAAAATAGACAATATACCTATGAAAGTGACGGTAATAGTTATAAGCTTTGTGGTATATTAAATGATAATAGCCAATATTGTTTTGTCAATAATATCCCAGCAGACAGCGGTAATTCTATTGCTGTAATCCCGCCTGGACATATTCCTGATCCCAATAACCCAAATGATCCAGCTATTTTAACTGATATCGTTCCACCACAATGGCAAACACGACCTCAAATTGCCGCTTATCGCGATTCTGAATCTGGTCCTAGCACTAATGTTACTATTACTTGGCGTCCAGCTCTCGACAACACTTACCAAGTCAACCACAGTCTTTGGTATAGTTTAAATGGCCAGAATAATTGGCAAAATGCCAATGTGGACGCTAGCCTTCAAAATCAAGGTAGCATCTCTAATCTTGATACTACCCAAAAATATGATATTAGAGTAGATGCTACTGATATTGCTGGTCATAAAAGTAGTGCCAGTATTACTCTTGATCTTACTAAACCACCATATCCTGTTTTTGATTGCAGTAATAGGTGGATTAACTTCCAGATTAACAGTCCTCCTCTTAATGCCTATAAAAATTCCTGCTTGATAAATGAAAGTGAAGCAAATATGACTTATATATATGAATATCGCAATAGTGGTAGCGCGGACCCTTGGAAAAGTATCTTGAATGATGGTTTTTTGGGCAGTTATTTACTCTATCTTTCTAATGGTACTTATGACTTTCGTTTACGTGCCGTCAGCCCCGGCGGCTATAACCGTTTTGCTTTAAATCTTGCTGGTCAAACTGATATACAAACAGTCACTGTCGTTAATGCTACTGGGCATGAAAATGATTCTCGCCCGCCAATTTTTCCATATCCTTTTGTAGGTGACCTCCCTAATGGCAATCCAGTGGTAAATATCCAAAAAATAAATAATGGCTATCTAATCAGTTGGCCTGAAGCCCTTGATAACAGCGGTGTTGATCATTACCATCTAAAAATTACTGATATTAACAATGTAGTTATCTTAGAAACTGATACCTCCGATAGTCAATATTTTATCTCTAACCTTAACACTGGATCAACCTATAATTTTTGGGTTACAGCCTATGATCCTGCTGGTAATAGCACTTTCAATCTCAATTACACTGGCAGACGTCCGAGCGACGCTAAACCTATCAGTGCTTTTGGTACAACCGTAGCTCCATAACTTTATATTAAATAAAGAAGTAATAATGAAAAAAGAATTTAGTTCACAAGAAGCAAAAAAAGTTGGTGATCAAATTGGTGTTGATTGGTCAAAATTTGATGTTGAACAATTTCGAATGGGTCTTGACGTTGAACTAGAACACGGTTTAGTTGACCCCCAAACCAATGTTACCAATGACGATCCAATTATGACCGGTAAAATTGCTTTAGCTCACTTAAACGAAATCGCTGACTACTATACTCGACTTAATAAAATGGAAAAAGAAGCCGGAAGTTAAATAGTATTTTTATTTTACACATCCGACTTTTCACATCCGATGTGTAAATACCGATGTGGAAATAATTATTTTGCAAATTCAATTGCGCGGGTTTCACGAATCACATTGACCTTAATAGTGCCTGGATATTGTAGATCTTCTTCAATTTTTTTAGCAATATCTTTGGAGAGCTTAATGGCCGTTAAATCGTCAATTTCTTCAGGTTTGACAATAATTCGCACTTCCCTACCCGCCTGAATGGCATAGGTTTTTTCAACCCCTGGAAAGGAATTGGCAATATTTTCCAGTTCTTCTAAACGTTTCACATAATTTTCAAAAGTTTCGCGTCTAGCACCCGGACGAGAAGAAGAAATGGCATCAGCAGCTTTAACAATAATTCCTTCGACGCTTTTTATTTCAATATCGTCATGATGAGAAGCAATGGCATCACAAATACTTTCCGAAAGACCATATTTTTTGCAAATATCCACACTAATATGATGATGCGCGCCCGGAATATCGTGGTCAACCGCTTTACCAATATCGTGCAATAACGAAGCTTTCTTAGCCAGATTCACATCCGCTCCAAGTTCAGAAGCAAGCATGCTCGCCACTTGAGCTGATTCAATTGAATGCTGTAAAACATTTTGGCCATACGAAGTTCGAAATTTTAACCGACCTAAAATTTTAAGTAAGTCCGGATGAAGTCCAGCAACTCCGACTTCATAAGCAGCAGCTTCGCCCGCTTCTTTAATTTCTTGACCAATTTCATCTTTGGCTTTTTGAACTACTTCTTCAATCCTAGTTGGATGAATTCGTCCATCGGCAATTAATTTCTCCAAAGCAACTTTTGCCACATGACGACGAATTGGATCAAAAGCAGAAATCACCACGGTATCCGGTGTATCATCAATAATTAAATCCGTGCCTGTTTCTTTTTCAAAAATTTGAATATTACGACCTTCGCGACCAATAATTCTACCCTTCATTTCGTCACTAGGTAAACTGACGGCCGTGGTTGTAGTTTCAACCGTGTGTTCAGAAGCAAGCCTTTGAATCACTGTTGACAATATCTCCCTGGCTACTGTTTGCGCTTCTTCTTTAGCAATTTCTTTTTGCTCTTTGATTTTTCTAATCAGATCTTCTTTATATTCTTTTTCAATTTGCGATAAAAGAATTTTTAAAGCTTCGTCTTTATTAAGTTTAGTAATTTTTTGTAATGCCTCATTTTGCTTATCCTTAATCCCGGCAATTTCTTTTTTAATATTTTCAATTTCTTTTTCTTTACTTAAAATATTATTTTTTTCAACTTCCAGTGATTCTAAACGTTTATCAAACATCTCTTCGCGACGACGAAGATTTTTTTCGAGTTCTTGTAAATCTTTCCGAGCTCTTTCCTCCTCTTTGGCTGCCCCTTCTTTGATCTTTAAGGCTTCATCTTTAGCCTTGAGTAGTATCTCCTTTTGTTTTTGTTCCTGAAGGTCGTGCTTTTTTCGAGCAATAAAAATTCGTAAAACATAGCCAACTGTCACTCCCCCTACTGCCGCAGCGGCTAGATAAATAATTAAATTGTACATTGTATTTCTCCATAAAAATATTAAATTCCATTACTGTTATTGTAGTCAAAAATACAACAAAAGTCAATTTTTTTGGAAAATAAGCATTGTTTTTTGGCCAGTTTCAATATTGTCGGCACTGCCCGCCCAATCATGAATTGCGTTGTAGAAAATTTTCTCATTATACTGATAATGATTACCATTTCTTGTCCCCACATCTTGGACAATCATTGTATTACCGCTAAAACCAATCACCACCACCATATGATAAACAGGACCGGGACTGCGGAAATTAGGGTTGCCTAAGAGCCGTCCGGCCGTCGGCACAATCACCGGATGCCCAGCAGAGACTTCTTTTTTAATATCATCAATTGTAATATTATTTTTAATTTCAAAGTTCGAGAGACCGTAAAAACTTTTGACTAAATTACTTGTTTCCTTAATCGTTAAATCTTTATGCTCGCTCCAATTTTCTATTTCCCATTGCACCATTTTTTGGATTTGGTCTTCCATCTCATTCGCATTAATTGACTTACCATTTATATAATAGTACGTCAAAATTAAAGATGCTTCTTCGCAAGCCTCGTCGTGAAGCTGGTCCCAATTGGCAAAAGGCGCTTGCGATTGAAACGGAAAATTTTCAATCAAATAAGAATTGGGGATTTGAGGCTCAGTTGTTGGCAAAGCAGTTGGACTAAAAACTATATTAGCCGGTTGATCAGTGATCAACGGTGATGGTTCTAGTGTAGGAGTTATTTGGTTGTTGGCACCACCCGAAGAATATTTAAGATTAACACAAAAACCAATCGCCAAAACTACAACTAATGAAAAAATTAAAATATATAATTTCTTGTTCATATTTAAAGTGTAGCATATTTTACTTAACCGACACAGTCTAGACATCGAGCTAATTTTTTGGTATGATTGATCTGTATTTAAGGCGCCGTCGTCTAGAGGCCTAGGATATCTGCTTTTCATGCAGAAGATCACGGGTTCGAATCCCGTCGGCGCTGTTTTTTTGAGAAATAACCCATAATATCGGGTTATTTTTTAAATAGTAAAATTAGTCCAACAATTAATAATATTATTCCTATCAAAGGTAGCACATAAACAGCCATCATCGCAGTGTCACAATAACCTCCGCTACACTTTGATGACTGATATCCACCATAAAATAACAATAGTGCAATAACAACAAAGACAATACCGATTGTTTTTGAGCATGAAACATTTTGATTCATCACTCCTCCTACATATATTATACTTCTAAAATTAAATAATTTAGAACATCATCCACGATGCGCTGAATCAAAGAATACAATCTTTTGGTTGCGTTTTTTGATTCTTAATTATTTTGGCAAAAATCGCTTTGTTTTCCATGTTCACCGTCTGCCGACGGCAATGATAATACTTTCGACCGGTCGGCCGGTGATAACCAGTCAAATAGACAAACCCCATATTTGTAAGTGTCCGAGTTGTAAAATTGAGACCATTGTTGGTCTTGAGAAATATAACGAGTCGGCCAATCAGGCGCTTTTGAAGCTTCATTTTGTTGACGATAATCGTACACTCCCCAGTCAAAAAAAGTGTTGTCTTGCCCATCGAAACCGCCTCCAGGGATTCCAACGCCAGTGGCAATTATCTCGCCCTGTTTAACTTGAACAGGGGGTCTAACTTCAAAAGTCCGCGAGTCACCTTCGCCATTTTGAGGTAATTTATCAGCAATGTCTTGGAATTTTGCTGACAGTGTTAGCAAATGACCAAGTCGGTAACGGACACCGCAGGGGTGGGCAAAATCAAAAACATATTGCGGCTGTCCTTGTACAATATATTTACCGCCGTCAATTACTTCGGCATCAGACGGAGCGGTAACCGTAATATCATTGCTTTTGGAATTGTCAAAGCGAAAACCTCCGTGTGCCTTATAATCCCCACCTCTTATTTGTCCGGGGTATAAAATTGCCGTAACCAGATTAAGATCAGCCGGCAATTGAAAAACAAACGGATCGGGACATTTTTGACTGATAGAAATATCGCTTTTTTCACCTTTTTGTTTTAGATGTTTTAATCCGGACGCCGTCACAAAGAGCACGATAATCAAACCTAAGCCCAGCAAAATCCATTTAAACCACTTCCACATTTATTCCTCCTCACTTCTTAAATTATGGCCAGATGCCATTACAAAAATCGCTTTTATCGCCGCTTTTCTCATCAGCCGGCGGCAATTTTTTTGCAATCGCCTGATCCTCGGCCGTCATATATTGATAGGGACAAATTGCAAAATGGTAAAGGCCGGGATGGGAGACAGCCCAATCCTGTTCTTGGGAGATCTTGTTTTTTTGCCTAAAATCGAAAACCGTCCAGGATAAGAAATTATTATTATTTTCACTTATGCCAATTTTGGTTGCGATTATTTCGCCTTTGGAAATTGAGACAGGCGGATTAATTGCCGTTGATCTGGAATCATTTTCTTTCGGCTCGGGAAGCTTGTCGGCAATTGCTTGCAGCTTAGCCGGAATTTCTAACAGATGATCGAAGCGGTTCATAATTCCGCAAGGCGACATTATATCAAAAACGTATTGGTTGCTTCCGGAAGAAATGAAGCGCGAAGCTGCGACAATTTCGCCATCCAGCGGAGCTTGAATTTGGATGGCGTTATTTGACGTATTGTCAAAACGAAAGCCAGCGGTCGGTTCGTAGCCGACGGAGCGCATTTGCCCGGGATAAAGAACCGATGTTGCTTGGCTAATATCACCGATTGATAAAACCAAAGGTTCAGGACACGCCGGCGGTGTTCCCACCGCTTTCCAGCCATCTTGATTCTGCTGCCAAAAAACTTTATTTTTAGCTGAATCTTGGCTATCTGTCGGCTTCGAAGAAGAAGCCGTTTCCTTTTCATTCTTGTTTATAAGAATTATCCCGGCTACAATAACAATTAGGATAATTAGCCCAATCCACCAAAATCGCTTAAAAAATGATTTTTCGGATTGTTCGTTTTCCATTTTTTCTCATCTAGATCAATTATTATAATAATATTATATCTTTATCACAGGATGATTGCCAGCTTTGATTATAAAAAATAAATTCGAACATCATCCACGATGCCCTGCCAAAACTTTCCAAATTGGTAGTGTTTTTAACACAAAAACAGGCTTAAGATATTAAAAAAGTTTAATATTTTGAGCCTGTTTTTTAATATAAAAAACCCGCGAATGGATAAATTTCTTTGTCGCTTTCGCGGGCTAGTATGGATGAGTTACGATTTGTTTTTTTCTTCTGCTTGTCGTTTTTGTGCTCTAAGGGACTCTGCCACTTCAGTAATTTCGTGAGCCCATTTGTTCGAACCTTGAAAATCCCAGTATTTCCTGAGTGCTTCCAGAATTGCATCGTGGTTTTCCGGAATTACCGTATCGATAATCAGTCGGTGAAGGCGAATAATTTCGCCAGTAGATGGGCTGGGGCATCGCTCAATGGCATCTATAATTGTCTCATGAAATGGCCTGTGATTCTGTTCAGTCATAGCATCCTCCTACATTTTATTTCTGGAATTTCATACTTTATCATATTAAGTTAGTAAAGTCAATAGGTTGGACTATCTGTTAACAAAAATTTTGGAATCTCAAAGTCCAAATCTAATACAATTTTTCGAACGGCTTCGTAAGTGCCCTGCCAAGGGAAAATAAGCTATAGTATCTTTATCGCCAATTTGTTATTATATAATTAATGAAAGAGGACATTATGGACCAATCAAAGCGTGACTTACAACCAAAAGCAAATATACCTCAGCCGAATAAAACTGAAAGATTTCTCAAAGCTTTAGCTTGTACCCTTTTAGTTGCTATTGGTGAATACTTCTTATTTGCCTTGATTGGGGTGATGATATTTTGTGGTGGAGAAGGATATGGATGTAAGGTAGGAGGTGTTGTTGAATCAACTATCAATATTATTATATTAATTTTTCTTGGTTTTGATATTTGGCTGTTCAGCTATCTTTATAAAAAATAAGTTCGAACATTGTCCACGACGCCTTGCCAAATACCACCAAAATGGTGGTATTTCAGACGCAAAAACAGGTTTAAGGAATTAAATTTTATTAATATTTTAGACCTGTTTTTTTAATTGAGTTCTACCTGTAAAACTGATAAAATAAAACAAAGAAAAACATTTAATATGAACCAAGCACAAAAATTAATCGAATTTATACATTACGCAGAGAGATTAAAAACGGAACTTCGCCACGCCACAAGAAGCGATAACCAACGAGAAAGTGTCGCCGATCACACTTGGAGATTGTCTTTAATGTTAATGCTTGTTTATCCAAATTTAAAATTAAAAATTGATCTTTTAAAAACACTTAAAATGTCAATCATTCATGATATCGTTGAAATAGAAGCAAAAGATATTCCTGTTCTCGAACAAATAAATGATAATAAACTAGCTGGCCAAAAAGAAAAAGCCGAAAAGACAGCTATCCAAAAATTAAAAAACCGCCTTGGTAATGACGGTCAGGAAATATTCGATCTTTGGAATGAATTTGAGAATTCAAAAACCAATGAAGCAAAGATTGTAAAAGCTTTAGATAAGCTTGAGGGACAGTTACAGTTTCTAGACGATCCTGTTAGAAAGTTTACTGCTAATGAACAGGATTCTATTACACAATTACTTCAAAACACAAAAAAACTCTGTGAGATCGACCCCTTTTTACAACAGCTTGATGAAATGACGCTCGATGATCGTAAAAAAAGAATATCTTTTTGATAAAAACTTATTAATTATTGAATATAAAATTTAGGAATCACAAAATCCAAATCTAATATAATTTTTTGAACGACTTCGTAAGCGCCCTGCCACGCTAAGCGTGGCATAAAAAAACGCTAAGCGTTTTGCCACAACAAAAATGACCCACTGAGGTCTATTTTTGTATAAAAATATCAATCGTCAGGTTGAAAGAGAACCGTCCCCTGAAGGTCCCCTGTTTGATCAACATTACCTTTTGCCTTACCAAGATTATCCCGCATATTTTATTTTTTGCAAAAAAAAGACCACCTGTTTTCCACATGATGCGGAGCGTTGGTGGTCAATTGATTATCGAAAGAATTGTGTAATTATATACGCTTGACGTAAGAATAAGATGATTTGACCCTCGAACATCCGTAACCCGGATCATCATACTTTAGCGTCACATGCAATCTCACAACTTCATCGTCTTCAGAAAGAAGACCTCTGTAACGAAAGATTACAACTCCCTCAGCTGTCTTGTCCCCTCCGTATTCCTCGCTTGGTCTTTTGGAAATACTAACATTCTCTAATGTCCAACCGTCCAGCGCGCTCTCTGGATAGACCAAACTGTCATGGAATCCAGTGGACATCTTAAGTCGGTTGGCATTCTCACCGATATACAGCTCATAAAAGGGTACATAACGCAGTAAGAAGGCGGCGTTAGTAATGGAATCGTCCTTGGCAACTGACTCCTGAAGCTGTTTGAGCCTTATATTGCGCAATTCCTTTACCCAATACTGACACGCCGTGACTTGCATATCACCCTGTATTCGCGGATCTCCAAATTGCTTTTCTCTTGCCATTTTGCATTCCTCCGAAAGGAAAGACAAATTGTATAAGGTATGGCTACCTTATACAACGCAGGGCTTCTGCCCAGTATACCTCTCAATCGAGGAACCTAACTATTTCTTATTTAATAATCAGGTTTCTTGATTCAGATAAGCAAACAAGTATTAATATTATACTGTAAAATCACCAAAAAGTCAATAGGTTGGACTACCTGTTGGTAAAAACTTAGGTACATCAAAGTCTATTTCTAATATAATTTTTCGAACGACTTCGTAAGTGCTCTGTTTTAACTTTAAAAAATTGATAATTTTGCTATAATATAAGTAGTCTCATCGAATTTTTAAATTGGGCTAACACTTTTTACTAAGGGTTTTTTATATCTATCTTGTCCGTGGACAAGATATGCGATCACCCACTTGGTTTCTAAGACCAATTTAACTACTTCGATGGGATTTTTTTATAAAATATAGTTGAGATCTTACTCAGCCGGAGTGGTACCTTGATAAGGACTACCTTCTTTAATTGGTGATGGCTCAGTAATAGAAATTTTCGAATAATCAATTGTCGCTTCTGACGAACTACCATTTTTACCAATCGAGCTCATTTTTCTAAGTTGATAATCCTTATTGTCAAAATAAATATATTGAGTTGAATCGGTAATATTAGGATCAATCTCTTGATATTTAAAACAAGTTAGATTACCACAGGCCTCAGTGCCAATTTTTTGATATGTTGTTTGATCGGCTTCATCAAAATTTGGCTGATCTTGTTCATTTTGAATGGTGTTTTCACTAGGTTTCGAAGTCATTTTCCACCACTGGTTATCATTAAAATCTTTAGTGTAAGTAGTATCTCCTATAGTGATAACATTATATGCCTCTTTACCTCCTTCGCTTGAAATTATCTGTGTCCTGTCATTAGCTAATTTAAAAACCGTTTGTGTTTGCACGCCTTCATTTACATCATTTGAATTAATTGTGTAATATTTGATTTCTTTCCAACCATTGATAAATTTACATAAATCTGGATCATTGTATTTGCAATTGGGGTTAAGGGTAGCTTTCGTCAGGATATTGCCAGTACTTGACGCATCATTTTTGATTAATTTGGTATAAGCAAAATACCCACCAACACCTAAGACAATGACAATAGCCAAAATGATAAGAATAGTTTTTTTCACTTGTCCTCCTA
>JAMCZZ010000017.1 GCA_023484645.1 Patescibacteria group bacterium | reverse complement strand
TGGATGATTTATATTTCTCTTTTTGATTAAGAGATTGAAATGTTTATATAAATAAGCGCCGGATGTTTCTTTTTCAAATAAATCTTGATCTTTGTTGTATTTTAAATCAATTATTTTGCCTGTTTCTGTTTGAATGAATTTGTCAAAACTGGCTGATTCAAGATTCACGGCCTTATTTTTGTCAATAAAAAAAGCAAAATTTACGCCAGTGCCGGCAATACCTGCCGCTATCCTATTCCAGGATATTTTTTCTAAAGAGGATAATAATAAGCAAATTGTGTCGTTGGCAACCGAAACTCTTATTTTCTTTCCGATTTTTTCAAAAATATATTTCTCAACAGATTCTCCTATTGTTTCATTTCCAAACCCCTTAAATAAATGTCCTTTTGAAGGTATAGGGTCTGAGCCATCTAATATTCCTCTTCTGAAGAAGGGCTTCAGTCCATATGTGAAGTTTATTGCTAAAAATTTTACATTTTTCTCAAGAGCATTAGTAATATATGAAAGAAATAGTTCTTTTGTCAGAAAGAGAGGCAAATCGTTTTTATTTTCCTTTACAATTTTGATTGCATGTTTATTTTTTTGAACTAAAGCGGATTTAAATATTGTTCCTCCGGTAACCATTACCTGAAATATTTCATTGCCATCTATAATTTTTTGTTCCGGGATCGGATTAATAATAAACGGCAAACTTGTTTTATAGCCTCTTTCGGCTAAATCCAGCTCTTTTTGGAAATTAGAAGCAATCTTCTCAAGATAAAGTATGCTCATTTTTCTCAATGTTATCATTGATGTTTAATACTTGCAATATTTAGCTTATAATAAATATTATGATTAGCCTGGAAGTTAGAGAGGCAAAGAATTTAAAAGAAAAAATAATAGGGCTTATGATGGAAATAAAAGCAAAACCGCTTTTGATAAAAACGCGGTTTGGAATTCATACATTTTTTTTAAAATTCCCAATCGATATTTTAATTTTAGACAAAGGGTATAAGGTGCGGTGTGTTAAGGAGGATTTGTATCCATATAGATTTTTTTTCTGGAACCCAAAATATAATATGGTTGTTGAATTACCGGACGGAACGATCAAAGAAAATAAAATTAAAACAGGACAGCAAGTAAAACTTTTAACAATATAACATTATGAATATTATTCCTGTTGTTGTCGGACAGCTGAAAACAAATTGTTATCTGGTTGAATCTAAAGGAGAGGTTGGAATTATTGATCCAGGAGATGATGGGGAATATATTATTGATATTATCCAAAAAAAGGAATTAAGTCCTGTTTGGGCTATTGCTACACACGGGCACTTTGACCATATTTTAGCCGGGATGGAGATTGCTCTCACATATAAGATACCATTTTATATACATACAAAAGATGATTTTTTACTCAAAGATGCTCATAAATCGGCCGCATATTTTACGGGGGCGAGGGTCGAGCCATTCATTATAAAACCGGATTTTATAACGGATGGAGACATAATAAAAGTCGGAGATATTCAATTCAAGCTAATGGGTGCGCCGGGTCATACGCCCGGTTCGATATGTTTATATTCAAAAATAGAAAAGGCTTTATTTTGCGGGGATTTAGTTTTTGAGGGCGGAGGAGTTGGCAGGACAGATTTTAAATATTCTTCGGAAAAAGATCTTTGGGAATCAATTGATAAAATTTCGAAATTGCCCGGGGATACAGTTATTCATCCGGGTCATGGTGAATCATTAAGGGTAAAAGATTTAAAATTTGCTACAATATAAATATGCTGCTTGGGCTTTTAATATTTGCTTTTATTGCCAGTTTTTTCTTAGCAAAACTTGAAATTCAAATCGAAGGGAAAAACGGTTGGGCGAGAGATTTACCGACCTGGAAGAAAAAGAATATTTTAATTTCTAAAATTATTGGAGACTATTATTTAACAGGTTATCATACCTGGTTAGTTCTAACTTTACTGGTGTTTCTTAATTTCCCTTTTTTTATAGGTTTTCCATGGAGTTTATCGCTTGAAATTAAAATCCTTGCTGTGTTTTTTTTCGGAGCATGCATGGAAGATGTTTTCTGGATTTTACTAAATCCAGATTACGGAATAAAAAAATTTAATAAAAAGTACATTACGTGGCACAAGCAGTGGGTAGGATTTATTCCCGCTTTCCATTTGAAATATGTTATCATCGGAGAAATTCTTCTTATTTTAAGTTACTTATTTTAAGTTTACCTGGTTGCTTTATTTATACTATAATATAGTCATGAATGGTGGTTTGACACGTTTTGCGTGGCTTTCTATTACTGCTGCCATAGTAACAATAGGCTTAAAAGCATTTGCTTACTACGTTACCGGCTCCGTAGGGCTTTTGTCCGATGCGTTGGAATCTATTGTTAATTTGGTCGCAGCTTCTTTTGCGCTTCTTATGTTAAAGTGGGCAGCAAAACCTCCTGATGAGGACCATATGTACGGACATAATAAGGCAGAATATTTTTCGAGTATAATTGAAGGGATACTTATTGTTGTGGCTGCGGTTAGCATCATATATACCGCAACAGACCGCTTGTTTCATCCGCGTGGAATAGAACAGGTTTTTCTTGGGCTTTTTATATCCTCATTTGCGTCTTTAATAAATTTTGTCGTTGCATATTCTCTTCTTAAAGCAGGCAAAAAGTATCACTCAATAACATTAGAAGCAGACGCGCATCATTTATTTACAGATGTCTGGACATCTATTGGTGTAATAGTAGGAGTTTTTGCTGTTTCAGTAACAAAAATAAATGCTTTAGACCCAATTATTGCTATACTCGTTGGATTAAACATTGTTTATACCGGCATAAAAATTATGAAGAGATCGGTAATGGGATTTATGGATGTCTCTATTTCAAAAGAAGAGCAGGCAATTATTATAAAAATTTTTAATGATTATGAAAAATCGGGATTAAAATTTCATGGGCTTAGAACAAGGCAATCTGCTGCAAGACGCTTTATTTCTTTCCACGTTTTATTTCCGGGAAAATGGAGTGTTCAAAAAAGCCACAATTATGCGGAGAAAATAGAATGCGATATTAGAAAATCCATTCCTAACGTCACAGTAACAACACATTTGGAACCGGTTGAGGACAGAAAATCCTGGAATGATGAGGGAATTGATAAAACCTAATATTTTTATGTTCTGTAATGGCAACCAATACTTTGTTTGTTTTCCCAGGCTGCTTCCGTAACCAGAACAGCAGTTCTTGCAATATTCCGAAGGCCTAAAAGGTTATCTGAAATTTTACTATTATTATAAAACTGATCGATTGAACGTTCAATATGTCCAAGCTCAATTCTTGCTCGGGCAAGTCTTGAGGTAGTCCTTTCCAAACCAACATAGTTCCACATTATACTTTTTATTGTTTGAAGATCATGTGAAATTAAGGAAGGATCTGCGCTAATGCTTTCGTTGGTTTGGAAAGGACTGACATCTTTCCAAAAATTAACTTTAGTATTTTTAATCGATGTCTTTATTGACTTGGTTGCTCTTACAGCCCAAACAAGACCTTCTAAAAGAGAAGTGCTTGCAAGACGATTGGCCCCATGCAATCCGGTGCAAGCCACTTCACCTATAGCATATAAATTTTTGATTGTTGTTTCTGCAGTTTCTATATTTGTATAAATGCCTCCACAGGAATAATGTGCGGCGGGAACAACCGGAACCAGATCTTTTGCAATATCTATTTCATATTTAAGAAGTGTTTCTCTAATAGTTGGGAAGCGTTCAATTATTTTTTTCTCTGGTATATAAGATCTTAAATCCAAATAGACATTATTGGTGTTGGACGAAAGCATTTCTTTATAGATGGATCGGGCAATAATATCCCGTGTTGCCAAGTCTTTTTTCTTATTATACTTTTGCATAAACGGTTCTCCCCTGGAATTTACCAGCTTTGCTCCTTCTCCTCTGGCTGATTCGGTGATCAAAAACCTTGGAGCTTCGGTATGATAAAAAGTTGTCGGGTGGAACTGAATATATTCAAGGTTTAATATCCTAGCTCCTGCTCTTTGGGCCATAGCTATACCGTCTCCTCTTGCTCCCTCCGGATTAGAAGTAAATTCATAAATCTGACCCAAGCCACCTGTTGCCAGAATTGTTTTTTTGGCAAGACAAGTCATTACTTTGCCTGTTTTTTGATCAAGAAGATAAGCGCCAATGCAAGAGAGCGGTTCGTAAATAGAAAGTTTTTCTGTAGAATGATGCGATGGAGTTAGTAAATCTATAGCAGTTGTTTCTTTTAAAATTTGAATATTAGGATGATTTAATACTGCTTTTATAAGTGCTTTTTCTATTGCCGACCCTGTGTTGTCCGTATGATGAATAATTCGTCTGGTATTATGACCCCCTTCTTTTGTTCTATCTAAAGCGCCATTTTTATAGTCGAAATCTACGCCGAGTTTTTCAATTAAAATATTTTTTACAAATCTTGGTCCCTCCTTGGCAACTATTTCTGCTGCTTTCAGGTTACTTATTCCTGCTCCTGCTTTAAGAATATCGGAAACTAATTTTTGTGGTGAATCTTTTAATCCCTTATAGATAATTCCTCCTTGAGCATAATACGAATTAGATTCAAATAATTCTTTAGTGCGTGTTACTAATATAATATTGATTCCCAGGTCAGCTAATTCTAAAGCGGCTGTTCCTCCTGCAATACCGCATCCGATAACTAAAACATCAGTATCTATTTTTATATTCATATTAACTAATTGAAATCATTCTCTTTACGCTAACTTCTGCTTTTTTTCTTGTCTTTTCCGGAACCTTAATTTCATATTGATTATTTAGTAAAGCATTTCTTAACTGATCAAGTGTAATCATGTTCATATAGCGGCAGCGAAGGTTGCACATGCGAATAAGATTATCGGAATATTTTGGAAAGGCAGCCAAAAGGTTATCTGTCATAGAGCATTCCGTTAAAAGCGCGATTTTTTTATTTCTACCATGCTTTTCAACATATTTTGCCATTGCCGATGTGCTTCCGGAGAAATCAGAAACACTGACAACTTCGGGTTTGCATTCCGGATGAGCCAGAATTATCGCATTTTCATAATCTTTCCTTATTTCTTTAACGTGATTAATAGTATATTGTTCATGCACATAGCAGCGGGCGTTCCAGCCAATGATTGTCGGCCTTTTTTTGTAATCTATTCTGTTATCGATATTTTTATCTTTTGTTGGGAAATATATATCCATGCCTGTATCTTTTGCAATATTTTCGGCCATATATTTGTCTGGAATAAAAATAATAGACTTTGTATTAAATTCCTTAAGCGCCCAAGTAACAACTTTTAAAGCATTGCCCGAAGTGCAGCAAACATCGGACACTGCTTTGGTTTCTGCCGTACTATTAACATAAGTAATAACAGGTAGATTAGGGAATCTTTTTTTTAACTTTAAAACGTCATTTTTGGTAATGCCATTCGCAAGAGAACATCCGGCCTTTAAAGACGGGATTAAAACTTTTTTATTGGGATTTAAAATTTTTGCAGTTTCTGCCATAAAATGTACGCCGCAAAAAATAATTACATCAGATTTTGTTTCAGCGGCTTTTTTGGAAAGCTCTAAGGAGTCACCCTTAAAGCCATTAACAGCATAAAAAAGCACAGGCTCCATATAGTTGTGTTTTAAAATAAGAGCGTTTTTTTGCGCAGCTAATCTATTGATTTCAAAAGCAAGTCCTGCTTTATATTTAAGCTCAAAATCGGGAATAACACTTTCCGGGAAAACTTTTCTTAATGATTTTTGCAGCTTATTGTAAAACTTATTAAAAGTATTAAAATCTTTATTCATAATCTTTAATTTCCAAACTAATATCAAGCGCTTTTACAGAGTGCGTAAGTGCGCCAACAGAAATATAGTCAATGCCTGTTTTAGCAATTTGCAAAACATTTTTTGAATTAACTCCGCCCGATGCTTCAAGAGGCACTTTTTTATTAACCAATTTTACCGCTTTTTTTATTTGCGCAAGATTCATGTTATCAAGCATGATTAGATTGGGTTTTAAATTAAGAGCTTCTTTAAGCTCGTCAAGATTTTTTACCTCAATTTCCACCAGTATTTTTTTGTTAATTTTTTTTATTTTTTCAAACGCTTTGGTTATAGAACCAGAAGCGACAATGTGATTGTCTTTAATTAAAAACATGTCAAAAAGTCCTGATCTATGATTTTGTCCGCTTCCTGCCAATACTGCCATTTTGTCAAAAATGCGAAGTCCGGGGGCTGTTTTTCTTGTGTCTAGAATAATTGCTTTAGTTTTATTAACCGTGTCAACATATTTTCGGGTTTTTGTTGCTATGCCACTCATTCTCTGTAAAAAATTGAGAGCGGTGCGTTCTCCTGCAAGAATTACCTGCCCTTTACCTTTAATACTGGCCAAAATCTGCCCCTTTTTTATTGAATCTCCATTTTTAACAAATATTTTAAATTCAATATTTTTATTCAACAATTCAAATACTCTTTTAGCTATATCCAGACCTGAAGCTATACCGGATTCTTTAGATAAAAATTCTCCATATATTATTTTTGATTTTGGTATTGTGACAAGAGTTGTTATGTCTCCTTGGCCAATATCTTCTTTTAAAGCATTAAGAATAATTTTTGAAATTAGTCTATTATTTATTTTTTTAACCATAATAATGGAGACATTTTACCACCTTTTAAATTCTCTAACAAACTTGTTAAGATAATTAATATATTCTTTGTTTTATGATATAATGATCGGACTGTAAATAGCTTTCTCTGCCTCGGAAATTATTAAAATAATGAAACTTTGCAAATCCTTGCTCTTATCTATTTTGTTGTTTGTTTTATCTTTACTGATTCCATCAGGCGTTCGGGCAGGGACAGGTGTTCCTATTCTTATGTACCATTACATCCGTGATTATAATAACCCTAATGATTCTTACGGAAATGTTTTATCCGTATCTCTAAAAAACTTTGATGAGCAATTGAACTATTTAACTCAAAACGGATATACCACAATTTCTTTAGATGAATTATCCGCTTTAAATAATGGACAAAGCTCTGTTCCGGGCAAACCAGTTGTTTTAACATTCGATGACGGCACAATTGATTTTTATACTAATGCATACCCCATTTTAAAAAAATATAATATGCATGCAGTTTCTTTTGTAATAACCGGTTTTGTCGGAAATCCGCAATATGTATCCTGGGATAATATTAACGAAATGAAAAATTCCGGTCTTGTAACTTTTGAGTCGCACACTGTTAGCCATGCTTTTTTACCTAAAACATATGATGTATTATCAGAATTAAAAAATAGCAAAGCAATGTTGGAATCTCACACAGGTTATCCGGTTAATTTTATTTCTTATCCTTTTGGAAATTCGAATAGCTATATTTGGGGCGTTGCGTCACAAGCGGGTTATATCGGAGGGCTTGGGACATCGTTTGGAAAGTCTTATGGTACAACCATGAATATGCCAAGGGTTAGAATAAATGGAGGAGACTCACTAGATACATTTATATATAAAATCCAATAAATTCGTTATTTCAATCGAAACGCCAATATAATCAACTCCTTGGTTCATAGATTAAATCGATAGTACAGTTTTATAAATTTTAAATTTATTTTACTGAATCTTCTTTAATAAAACCATTTCCTTGCAACCATTCAAGAGATTGCTTATTTAAATTCACGTGATTTCCAGCAATATGTAGAACAAATGGAAATTCAATGTTATCACTGCTTAAATTTTCAGTAACTTGTGTTCGCATATTTTGTGTTACTTGTGTCGAAGTACTATCGAATGGTTGAGATAGATCAAGTTGTGCATAAATCTGGCTGTATAATTCTGGATCTTGAGGGTGTGTTTCTACCCAATATCTGGTTGCCAGTTTTATAGCATCAGGGAGAGTTCTAAATGGAATTTGGATGCCTTCAATTCTTTCTGATTTTCGATCATAAGCAATTCCAATTGCATCTTTATTATATGGTAGAGTATGTTCAGCTGGAGTTTCCATCATATTATTTTAGTATATAACATATTCTGATTAAGGTATTATTTCAATGTTAAAATTTTCTTTTACAAGATGACCTTGCTTTTTACAGATTTCTCCTTGTACTTTTACTTTTCCGCTTTTTATTAAATCCCGTGCCTTATGCCCACTTTTGGCAATTCCGCGTTTTACTAAAGTTATATCCAACCGTTCTCTTTTAACATTTTCCATAACTAGATTATATCAGATGCAAAAATTATTGATTTATTTCCGCAACCACTCTAACAGGGGATGCTTCAATTTGAAGATTTATGGGAAAAGCATAAACTTTAAATTTTTTACCAATTAGTTCTTTTAAATTTGTTAAGTTTTCTATTATTAAGATATCATTTCTTAAAAGAATTCTGTGAATTGGAAAAGGTTTATGGTCTGGACTGCACATATCTACTCCAACCATTTTTGTTTTTTGCTAATTAAATAATTTGCAATTTCTTCTGTAATAGCCGGGTGATTATTGTAGTAGTCAGGTTTATGATAGACATCGGACATTCCTGTGTAAAAAAGAACAATATCGTTTTTCTGAATATTTGCATTTTTGATAGTTTCTAGGTTAAATTTTTTAGTGACATCTATACAAATTCCATTACCAGTAAATTTATCTATTGGATATTCATTTATGCTTTTGCCATTTTTTACCATGTGTCTTGCTGCGTCTATGTGAGTCCCATTATGAGTTCCAAAACTTATAACGTAGTCTTCGTATCCATCTTTTTCTAAAACCCCGGCAGGTTTTATAGAAAATTTCGGATCGCCAGGATAAACAGGAGTATTTTCGTTTAAAGTAACAGAAAGATCAATATATTTTTTCATACTTGGATAATTTTATTATGAAAAGTCCTAAGAATCAAGGTTATTTATTGAGAAGAAGATGTGGCTGTGTTTGTACCAGTGGAAGATTTAAAAGTTTTTAATCCGTTTATAATTTTTTGTGCATCGGTTCGTGCTACATGTAAATCTTCTCTTCCTGTCTGGAGCATCTTTCTGGCATTTTGCAAGGTCGCTTTATTCCCCGGGAAGCCGTCTGGTGTTAGCGGGGTGACAGTATCAATTGCGCTTTGCGCTTGCTTTTTAGCGTCTGCAATTTTTGCTTGCATGTCGGCTAAAGATGCCTGTATAACTATAACATCTTTGCCTTCTGTCTTGGCCTGATCGATTCTTAACTGCAGCTTATTGGTAAGTTCGGATGTTTTATCAGACGTTTCCAGAATAATATCTGCAGTTGCTAAAATATGCACTTTTGGCATAAATAATGCATAAATTCTATAAGAGCCGACAATGGATTTAACATCTGTTTTTAAAGTTGCAAGGTCCGAATCTGCATCTATTTTTGTTCTAAGGTTTGTGAGCTCTGTGATTTGTGATTGAATCTGTGTTGTTAGAGAAGATTTTTGATCACCGGAAATTCTTTTTAAATTGTTAATTTTTGTTATTAAATTTTGCAGGGAAGTGAGTCTTCTCTCTATTTCCGTATCTGCTCTTTGTTTTAAATTAGCCACTTTGTCATTTTGTATATCCCCTCTTTTGGCGCCTGGGGTTACTTGTCTGAACTTAGGCATTGAACTATCTGAAGAGTTTTGTTCTGCAAAAATTAAAGAAGGAGTAAAAACAAAAAACAAAATTAAAATTGCTATAATTGTTAATATTTTTTTCATACTAATTTAGATTTGTTTGACTATCGTTTAATCCGGTATCTACATTGTTTAAATTATTATCTATTTTATTGAGATCTGATTCAACGCCCTGAACATCAGAGTCCAGTTGTCCGTTTGAAGTGTCGATTATGGTTGGAGTAATTACCTCTGGACTGGGAGTTGGAGTATTTGTAACCGTGTTTATTGTATTTGGCGCTTTTGCTATTTTACTTGTCTTTGAATTAATATAAAAAAGAGCGCCAATTATTGCAAGGCTGAAAATTCCAACAAGAATAATAATAACTTTGAAGTTATTAGACGACTGAGGGGGTGGATTAACAAAGCTAACTGTTTTTTGAGGATTGGGAATATTAGGGTTTAATGGCGGTTGTGGAACAGGAGTATCTTGTGGTGGCTGCGCTTGAGGTGGCTGAGGAGTCTGATTTACCGGCTGCTGAGGAGCAGGTTGTTGAGGAACAGTTTGAGTATCTGTATTTTGGGAACTAGAATTGTCCATATAAAATATAGTAAATAATTATTTAATAACTGTCAAGGATTTAATTTAGCAGGAATATTTTAAGAATAGTCCTCGGGGCGGTGGGATTTAATAATAGGAATAGATATTAGTAGTATTACCAAAGCGAAAATTATAAGCATTGCTTCCGAAGCGTAAGGTAAACCTTTCCAATATCTATAAATCCATGCAGATAAAAATGGCCCTATTACCCTTGCAACGGACTGCATTCCCTGATTTGCTCCAGAAACTCTTCCCTGCATCTTGGGTCCAACGGCAGTTGAAATAAGACTGCTTGATGACGGTTCAACTAATCCGTCTCCTATATTTATAATTATAAGTCCGACATAGATTAAAACAGCAGAAACAATAATTGCATTTGATGCCGCAATTACAAATCCAACAAAGGTAAGCAATAGACCCAATATATTAACATTCAAATCGCCAAATTTGGGGAGAAGTTTTCTTATCAAAAACCCTTGTGTAAAAATATCTACTATTCCTATTGTAAAAAGTAAAATTCCAATTTGGGACGGACCCCAGTTGAACACATCCTTCAAAAATACCGAGTTGTTCGCATACATTGCATTTATGGCAACAAAAAATATAAAACCGGACAAAAATAACCTTTTTAAAATATTAATAGATAAAACATGGCCAAACTGCCTGGATGGATTTAAATGTTTAAAATCAAACTTAACTGTTTTGTGTTCTGCTGCTAAACTTTCCGGTAATATAAAGTAACCAAAAACCATATCTATAAACGTGATTCCGGCGGCAATAAATATGGGAACAGATAAGTGAATGGTTCCGCCGAATCCTCCAATAACAGGTCCAAATACCATGCCAAATCCGCCAGCCGCCCCAAGCATACCGAAATATTTGCCTCTATCTTGTGGCTTTGTAATATCTGCCATATAGGCATAGATGGTGCTTATGTTTCCGCCGGTTAGTCCATCTATAATTCTTCCCAAAAATAACACCCATAATGCGCCGCCAATACCAAGAAAAATATATCCGACAACCGAGCCAAAAAGACTTAAAAGTAAAATTGGTTTTCTACCGAATCTATCCGATAATGCTCCAAGACCGGGTGCCGCAATAAATTGACAAAGCGCATAGGCAGATAATAATGTTCCGACATAAAAGGCAATTTCATGAGGATTCTTAACATATTTTCCGACCATAAACGGCAGAATAGGAAATAGAATACTAAAACCTAAAAAGTTAAGAAACATTGTAACCAAAATGAAGACGATTCTATTGTTTGCCGATGAAAGAAATTTTTTAACCATTATGAAATTATATCAAAAATTATTTGGTGGCTTTTAGTGAGAATAAAAGGGGGATTTGGATTCTTTTGTTTTTTAAAACATATTGCCCTTTTTTGTTTTGTTCCATAAGCCCCGGAAACTGGTCATACATGCTAAAAGGGAATTCGTGTACAAATTCTATTTTTAAGCCTTCTTTAATTAAGGCATTTATTACATCGCTAATGGTATAACTCCATTCATATGTAAAACCTTTCACGCGAGCAGACCAGTCTGTATACGTACCATCGGAGTCGTCTATATATGGTCCTTTATCAAAATATTTGTAAAAAATTTTAAAATCATAGCTTAAGATATTTGTAAAAGGATGAAGTTCGGAGATATAAAATACCCCATCTTTGTTAAGGAAATGGTTAATTATTTTTGCCCATTTTTTTATATTTTGTACCCAACAAAGCACGCCATAAGATGTAAAAACAATGTCAAATTTTTTATCCAAAACATCCGGCAGTTTATATATATCCGAACAAATAAATGTTGCGGGAGTTTTAACTTCTTTGCTTAATTTTCTAGCTAGCCTTATTGCTTTATCAGATAAATCAACTCCTGTTGTTGTTGCTCCAAGTCTTGCCCAGGAAAGCGTGTCCATTCCGAAATGACACATAAGATGCAGTAAGCTTTTGTCTTTAACGCAACCTAATTCCTCCTGTTCTATGGACACTAGACTGTTTTTCCCATTTTTAAATCCTGGAAGGTCATAGAGCTTGGAACGAAGATGGACAGAGGTGACGTCGTTCCACCATTTCTTATTTATAGCGGAATAATCTTTCACAGTATCAGTATGTCAGAAGATTTTTATTTTTGTCAACTAATTTAGCTGTTTTGCTATTTGGTGAATTGCATATAGATATCTTTTATTTCCTAAATCATGTCCTGCTTCTGAAACCGGAATCAAATGTTTGTTTTTAGATGTAATTTGATTGTAGGCTCGTCTTGCGCGTTTTATTAATAATTTCTCTTCTTTTGCTCCATACAACATACTAATTTGTTTTGCTTTTGTCATTGTCGATAAGTTTGTACATTCTAAACTGGAAAAATCTTCATATCGTTTTATCATAATAGGGGATTCCCAGCTTTCGTTTAAATAAGACAGATCTTCTTTAAAGTAAGGAGACAGTGAACAAAGTATGAGCCCCGAAACATTTACTTTTGTTGATGCAATAAATGCAATCATTGCACCAAAAGAAAATCCAAGTATATATTTTTTTCTGGAATTTATTTTTTTATATCTTTTTAAGAAATATTCAGTATTTTGGGAAATAGTTCTTTTTTGCCAGGGGATATTAACAGGAACAGGGTTGTATCCTTCGTTCTTAAGTATCCTAGCAATCTCTTTATAGGCTTTATTTTTAGGTTTATGCTTATATCCTGGAATAATAAATATGGGTCTTCTAGTCATAGGAGAGGTATTATAGCAGAATTGAGGCCAAAATCTCAAATTTTTACTTTCTGTATCATCCGCTAGCTGGATGATACAAATTTTATTTAGCAACAGCTTCCTCCCATGAATATTCACCTCCTATCTTTATTCACCAAACTTAGGTATTTTGTTTTGAATGATATCGTTTTTTATTAAGGTCAACTGCTTTTTTAGTTCTTTTAATTCCTCAATTTTTTTGTCAATAGAATAAATATATTTAGGCAACTGATTTTTAACATATGTTTCTGCATTTGTGCAGTCTTTTTCCATGCATTTTGAAAGTATTTCTTTTATTTCTTTTACAGGTATTCCAAGCGATCTTGTTTTCTTTATCATATAAAGACGTTGGACGTCTTCCTTAGAAAAAACTCTATATTTATTTTCTTCCCTTTTTAAAGAGGTAAGAAGCCCTACTTCATCGTAATACCTGATTGTTTTTGCGGATATGCTTACTCTTTTTGCAACTTGACCAATAGTTAACTTATTATTCATAAAGAGAATATACACCTTCCAGTTACTGGAATGTCAAGAGGTAAAAAATCTACATTTTTAAAAAACCGAGCAAGTTATATACCACTAATGCCGGCCAGACAATAGCTTTTAAAATACCAAGTACACCTCCCCAAAAATTGGTTGCATGCTGAAGATAATAGACAACTGCGCCAATAAATCCTAAGCCATAAATAGCACTACTTGCTCCTGCATTTTTACTCATTGCTTTCCACCTCCTCCCTTTTAGTTCTGTTCCGGGACTACGATTCGAACGTAGATGAATGGATTCAGAGTCCACTATCCTACCATTAGATGATCCCGGAATATCTTTCTATTTTATCATATCCAGCTTCAGAAGAGAAAGTTGAGTTCAATGTTGAATTGGAGTAGAATTGCTCTATGGGAAAAAGATCATATTCTAAATTATTGACCGGTGTAGGTCTTGGGTTTTCTTTTTTCTGGCTTATTTCTAATCCAAAATCGAAAGTTAAAAGGAAGATGCCGCAGAAGAATTTTAAAAATTTTCATTTTTCTCCAAACATAAGAATTGTCAGAAAAAATAAATCCTATCATTTTCATCACTGGTTTATCCTTATGGTTTTTTATCTTCCAATACTTATCAGAAAAAGGCATTTGCTAAGGTATAAATTTTTGCATGGATTTATTTTGGGAAGTATATTGCAAGGATTATCTTTTAAAGATCGCTTTAAAATAATTTATCCTCTTTCGGGATGAAAAGAACGCATGTTATTCTTCTGGTAGCCGGAATAATTTTTATTATTTTAGGAATTTTAACCAATAAAAGCTTAAATTCTCCAAAAATATCAAAATCTTCTCCTAGCATTAAAAATCAAAAAGAAAAAAACAAGACTTTAACAGGAAAAGAAACTGTTGAAGAAGTTTTGGATGGGGATACGATTAAGCTTAGTTCCGGCGAGAAGATTCGTTATATTGGCATAAACACGCCTGAAAAAGGACAGCCATATGCTAAAGAAGCGGCAGAATTAAATAAAAGTCTGGTTTTAAATAAAGAAGTTAAACTGGAATTTGATGTTCAGACAAAGGACAGATATGGAAGAACTTTGGCTTATGTTTATGCAGGCGATATTTTTGTAAATCTTGAAATTGTAAAAAACGGGTTGGGAGTTTCCGAAACCATACAACCCAATGTTAAATATCAAGATGAGTTTGTTAACGCGCAAAAATCTGCCCGGGAAAAATGTTTGGAATTATGGGAGGGCTTATGCGAAGGCAAACCAAGTGGCGTTTTAGGCTCAGAATCTAATAAATGTGTAAAGATAACATCAATAACTGCAGATGCACCTGGAGACGATAATAAAAATAAAAACGGGGAGTGGGTGGAAATAAAAAGCAGCTGCTCTGTTTCAGCGTCGATGAAAGATTGGCTTTTAAAAGACAGCTCTGCATCAAACGAATACCATTTTAAAGAATTCACTCTTGATGCCGGAAAAAGCGTTTTTATCTATTCCGGCTGCGGGCAAGATTCAAAAGAAAAACTTTATTGGGAATGTCCGGAAAGAAAATATGCTGTTTGGAATAATTCTACAGACCACGCATTTTTATATAATGAAAAAGGAGAGTTGATATCAGATTATCAATACTAATTATTTGTTAAAGAAGAGAGAAAAAAGATAAATTGTCGAAACAACCGTAATTAATAAGAAGGTAATAACAACAATAGTGTTTATGATTTTGCCATTACTGTGTCCATTAAGTAATTTTTTGTCATTGGAGAGCAGATAAAGAAAAATAAAAATTGGTATAAGTAAGACTGTATTTAATGCCTGGGAAACAATAAGAATTGTAATTAAGGGAATAAAGGGTATAACAACTAAAAGGGCACCGATAATTAGTAAAAATGCAAATAAAAGATAGAATTGAGGGGCTTCTTTAAATTTATAATTTAGTCCGGATTCAAATCCAAAAGCTTCGGTAATAACGTAGGAAGTTGAAATAGGAACAAGAGCTGCACCAAAGGCTGCTGCATTGAAAAGACCAAATGCAAAAAGGATAGATGCAAAATCTCCTGCTAACGGTTTTAGTGCTAAAGCTGCATCTTTTGCATCGACAATGTTTTTTCCTGTAGCAAAAATTGTGGCGGCGCAAGCAACAATTATAAAAAACGAAATGAAATTAGTTAAAAAGGATCCAAAAAATACATCTCCCCGTTCTACTTTAAGATCATCAATTGAAAGTTTTTTATCTACAACATAATCCTGAATAAAAAATTGCCCCCAGGGGGTAATTGTTGTTCCTATTACTGCCATTAGCGTTAGTAAATAATTTCCATTCAAATGAAATGAAGGAGCAATTAAACTTTTTGCTCCTAATAGCCAATCCGGACGGGCCATAAAAGCAGATATAATATAAACGATATAAAAAGATGATAATAGTAGAAAAATTCTCTCTAAGCTTTTAAAGCTGCCCTTTGTTACAAATAAATAAATTGCTCCGGTGGCAACAGGAACAGAAATAAAACGGGGAATGCCAAAAATCTCCAAGGAAGCAGCCACTCCGGCAAATTCGGCAGCAATTACACCGAGATTTGCGGTAAGTAAAACAAGCATTATAAAAGCAGTCCACCGGATTCCAAATTTTTCTCTAATTAACGAAGCAAGCCCCTTTCCTGTGGAAAGTCCCATTCTGGCACCAATTTCTTGCGTAATTGCCAGCGAAAAAGTAGTAATAAGTAGAACCCATAAAAATGAATAGCCGAAATTTGCGCCTGCGACCGAATAAGAAGCAATTCCTCCTGCGTCATTATCAACCGATCCCGAAATAATTCCGGGTCCGATAATAGCAAGAAGAGGTATTAATCTTGTAAATCTTTTTTTAAAGAATGTCATTTTTTTCTTTCTCCTCTTCAATTCTGGCTAAAATTCGATCAACAGTTATAACTCCAATTACTTTTTTATCTCTATCTAAAACAGGCAAAATGTGAAGATTGTATTGGGTAAAAAGTCTTAATGTTTCAGAGAAGTCTGTATCTGGATATACAAATTTTCGATCAATAATAATATCTTTTAGAATAGCAAGATGGTCAATATTTATTAAATCTTTTAAATAAACTGTTCCCAAAAATTTATCGCCTCCGTTATTTACAATAATTGCTTCAGGTTTTAATTCTTTTTCAGATAATTCCATTAGAACCTCTTTGACTGTTTTTTCTCCATTAATAGAATACCAGGATATATCCATTAGTCCTCCAGCTGCATCGTCTGGAAACTTAGAAATTTTTTTAATTTCCTGTGCTTTTTCTGTCCCAAGAAAATTCATAATTTCTTTAATTTTCAAGGGGTTTAATTTGTAGAAAATGTCAGCTATCTCGGTTGTCAACATTCTATTAACAATGTTTTTAAGTTTACTGGCAGAAACTTGTTCGAGGATTGAAAGTTGAGTTTGATTATTTGCTTCTTCAATTGCTTCTGCCGCCTTTTGAGCATCTAAGGATTCAACAATCCCCAGTCTTTCTTTTGTTCCAACTTCTTCTAAGATATCTGCTAATTCTGCCGGATGAAAACTGCTTAAGCGGGTTTGAGTTAGTTTTATTTTTACCGCGCCTGTTTGATAATCGAATGCTTCTACAAGAGCCCAGGGTAAAGTTTTATGCTTGAGTTTAATTAATTTTTCAAGCCCAAGGCGGCGAATGATTCCCGAAAAACCAATATCTATTCCGACAACTTTTAATTCTCCATTGCTTTCAAGTAATACATCGTTTACTCTAACAAGTCTTCTCCCGTCTGTATCGATGACTTGCTTGTCTAAAAGATCTTCACTCAAGTAAAAGTCTTTTTCCTCGTAAGGGAACATGGGAACATCGTGTGTTATTAAAACTATATTATTGTTTTCAATTTTAATTGCGGAAGAAGGAAGAGTTATTTTTTTATCTTTTGTTTTAACCAATATTTTGGACACTGGCGGAATTGGTCTATTTTCAACCACGGCGAAATCACGTATCTTACCATACGGCTTATTTTGATAATATATAGTTTTATTTAGCAGCTGGCTTAAGTAGATCATAAAGAGCCGATAAATACTATATCAATTGTAGTTGTCATATTTGTTTAATGTCAACCCTCTATATTGTTTTATTAATTCTTTCCTGTTTCTTACACTCTTCAGGTTGACTTAATGAAATTCTAATGGTTTAATAGTATTCGAAAGAAAAAAGGGTTGACAACTAGCAGATACTATGCTAGAGTGCTAATAGATTTGATAAAGTGATTATGGAAAAAATAGTGCCAGTAATACCAATTAGAGACGGAATAATTTTCCCGAATACGGACTCAGTCCTGACCTTCGGGAGACCCAAGAGTTTGGCTGCTTTAGAATCCTCTTTTCAGACAGAAAGAATTGTTTGTTTTGTGCTCCAAAAAAACCCAAGACTGAATGATCCAACCCAGGATGATCTCTATGAGGTGGGTACTCTTTCCAGGATAGAGCGGATGATCAGAACAGATGGTGAGATTAATGCTCAAGTAAGAGGAATTTCAAGAGTGAAAATCCTGTCTTACGAGGAGCATAATTCATATCTTCTGGCAAAGGTTGAGGAAATACCGGATAAAATGGAGGATACTCCCGAAATAAAAGCTTTATGCAATCATTTAGTAAATGAGTTCAGGCGAGCAATGAATCTTGGAAAACCCGCGGATTTTCTTATTTTTATGAACATTATGTCGGAAAATTCCCCTTCTGAACTTTCCGATCTTATCGGGTCTGTTTTAGACTTAAAACCGGCGGAAAGACAGAGCTTACTGGAGGAAACAAGCGTAAAAACAAGACTGGAGCGTATTACAGAATATTTGGCAAAAGAGATTAAGGTTTTGGAAATAGAACGG
The DNA here is from genome assembly GCA_023484645.1 of Patescibacteria group bacterium. Next base: position 4,644 of record JAMCZZ010000017.1, on the reverse strand, counting down.
AAAATAGCATCAAAGACGCAAGAAAGATTCGAAAAAGGGGCTCGGGAAGCAATGCTTAGGGAAAGGCTTAAGACAATAGAAAAAGAGCTTGGAGAAGAAGAGGGCAATGAGGTAAAGGAATTAATGGATAAAATTAAAAAATCAGGCATGCCTGAAGATGTTGAAGAAAAAGCGGAAAAAGAAGTCAAAAAATTAGCTCAAATGAACCAATTTAATCCTGAAGCGGGCTATATAAGAAACTATCTGGACTGGCTTATAAGTATTCCATGGAGAAGCGACGAAAAGGAAAATGTGGATATAAAATTGGCAGAGAAAATACTTGACGAGGATCATTTCGGACTGCAAAAGGTAAAGGAAAGAATAGTCGAGTATCTTGCCGTGCATAAATTGGCGGGAAAAATAAAAGGGCCGATTCTTTGTTTTGTCGGGCCACCCGGAGTTGGTAAGACATCGCTTGGAAAATCAATTGCAAGGGCATTAAACCGCAAATTTGTCCGTGTTTCTCTTGGTGGAATACGAGACGAGGCGGAAATAAGAGGACACAGAAGAACCTATGTTGGGGCACTTCCGGGAAGGATTATTCAGGGAGTTAAAGATGCAGGAACAAAAAACCCTGTATTTATGCTGGATGAAATAGATAAGGTGGGAGCAGATTTTAGAGGGGATCCGTCTTCTGCTCTGCTTGAAGCACTAGATCCGGAACAGAATAATCAATTTTCCGACCATTATTTGGAGGTTCCATACGATTTGTCAGACGTAATGTTTATTACAACTGCCAATGTTTTAGACACAATCCCACCGGCTTTAAGAGACAGGCTGGAAATTATCCATTTTGCGGGATATACGCATGATGAAAAATACCGTATTGCTCATGATTTTTTAATTAAAAAGCAAATGGAAGGTAATGGATTAAAGAAAGAGAATGTTGAAATGACAGCCGATGCGTTAAGATTTATTATTCAGCATTACACAAGGGAAGCAGGGGTTAGAAATCTGGAGAGAAATATTGCAACAATATTCAGAAAAGTCGCAAAGATGGTGGCAGAAGGAAAGAAAACTAGATTTGTAATAACACCTGTTAAGGTGCCAAAATTCCTGGGTCCAATTAAATTTAGTTCTACTCTTATAGAAAAGAAGAATGAAATCGGTATGTCCACAGGCTTGGCCTGGACAGAAGCGGGAGGAGACATCTTGTTTATAGAAGTTGCCCTTATGCCGGGAAAAGGAAGTCTTTTATTAACAGGCCAGCTGGGAGATGTAATGAAAGAATCCTGCCATGCTGCAATGTCTTATATAAGAGCAAGGGCGACTCAATTGGGACTTTCTGAAAAATTCTATCAAAAGTTAGATGTTCATGTTCATGTTCCGGAAGGAGCGGTTCCAAAAGACGGACCGTCCGCAGGCACTGCCATAACTACGGCAATTGTTTCGGCTTTAACCAAAATTCCTGTTAAAAGAAAAGTTGGCATGACAGGAGAAGTGACCTTAAGGGGAAGAGTATTAGAAATTGGCGGAGTTAAAGAAAAAGTTATTGCAGCGCATAGGGCGGGACTTAAGACTATTATTTTGCCAAAGGAAAACAAAAAGGATCTGGAGGATGTTCCAAAAGAGGTTATTAAAGATCTAAATTTTGTTTTTATTTCGCATATGGACGAAGTGTTAAAAATAGCATTGGCTAATCCTTTGCCTGTGTCTAGAAAAACCACAGAGATTATTCATGCTCGTCCCGTTCTACATGCTCCAAAACCTTACAAAGCAGATTAATTTTTCTTCTTTCAGCTCATTTTAAGTTATTTTTTGGTAAAATAGCCCCATGAGAATTCTTGTAATTGAAGATGAGCACAAGATTGCCAATTCTATAAAGCAAGGACTGGAACAGGAAAAATTTGTAGTGGACACCGTATATGATGGAAAAAGCGGTTTAGATCTTGCAAGCACCGAAGAGTATGATCTTATAATTTTAGACCGGATGCTGCCTGAAATGGACGGCATAATAATCACTAAAAAACTAAGAAAACAAAAAATTCACACCCCGATTCTTATGCTAACGGCTAAAGGGCAGATAGAAGATAAAGTGGAAGGATTAGACTGCGGAGCGGATGATTATTTAACGAAACCGTTTGCTTTTACGGAACTTTTAGCCCGGATAAGAGCTATATCAAGACGCCCTAAAAATTCAACAGACTCTGTGTTAAAAGTGGCGGATTTAACAATGGATACAACTGCATATCAAGTAAAACGGGGTGAAAAGAAGATTAATCTTTCAAGCAAAGAATTTGTTTTACTGGAATATCTTATGCGTCATCCTAATCGTATTATTAAGAAAGAGCAAATAATAAATAATGTCTGGAGTTATGATGCGGATGTTCTTCCTAATTCCGTTGAAGTGTATATAAAACATTTAAGAGACAAAATCGATACTCCGTTTAATGATCAGCCATTGATACACACGATTAGAGGGTTCGGGTATAAGATAGGAGAAAAATAATTATGTTTCAATCGGCGCGGCTTAAATTAACTGCATGGTATTTAATAATTATCATGTCTATCAGTGTTCTTTTTAGTTTTGTTATTTATTCGGGGATAAATGTAGAGCTTCGCCGATTTGAGCGATTTCAGGAGAGAGTTAAAGTGCTTCAAGAATCAAATGAGCTTTTTATAAGTCCTCCTCCGACTCGAAATATTTCCCGTTTTGATCCGGAAATGATTGGACAGGCCAGGACGAGATTACTGGTAATTTTGGGAGCGATAAATATTGCGATTTTGGGAATAGCAGGTGGAGCCGGATATTTTTTAGCCGGGCGAACTTTAAAACCAATAAAAAAAATGGTTGATGAGCAAAACAGATTCGTTGCTGACGCTTCTCATGAGTTTAGAACACCTTTAACATCACTCCGTTCCGAAATAGAAGTGAATTTAAGAAATAAAAATTTGGCTTTGAAAGACGTTAAAAAACTGCTGGGGAGTAACCTGGAAGAAGTATTAAATCTACAAATGTTATCGGATAATCTTTTAGAACTTGCCCAAACAGAAAAACCAATAGATAGTTCAAATTTTGTTTTAGTGTCTCTTACGCAATCCATAGATACCGCAATAAGAAAACTTGACGCATCGATAAAAGAAAAAGAAATAAAAATAGAGAAAAAAACAGCAAACGTTTCAATTTACGGACTACCGGATAGAATAACGGAATTATTTATAATACTTCTGGATAACGCCGTTAAATACGGTTTCAAAAAAAGCAAAGTCGCTATATCGGTTAAGAAAACAGATGGTAATGCACAGATAAAAATTAAAGATAATGGGACAGGAATAGAAGAAAGCGATCTGCCGTTTGTTTTCGACCGTTTTTACAGAGCAAGTAAATCAAGGTCTAAAGGTCAGGTTTCGGGATACGGTTTGGGATTATCGATTGCCAGAAAAATAGTCGATTCTCATCATGGCTCAATTTCTGTTGAAAGCAAAGTGAATAAAGGTACGACATTTACCGTTGTTTTGCCTTTAAAACAAAATAGTTTATGAAAACAAAGATATTTATATCATTAGTAATTTTTTCAGGAATTATTCTGTCGTTAATGTATTTTCAAAAACAGAAAAACTTTCAACAAAAATTTCTTCCGGTTCCTACAAAGCAAAGCGAAACAGATAATAATCCTTTAAATATTCAAGAAATGAGGTCAAGATCTTATCCAGGAAGCGATATAAAAATAGAAGAAACTCTGCGTCCCGGATCTAACTATGATAGATATATTGCTTCGTATAAATCAGACGGACTAAAAATATACGCATTGTTAACTGTCCCTCAAGGGCAAAAACTTAAAAATGGCTCGCCTCGCGAAGCGGGATGGCCTGTTATCGTTTTTAATCATGGATATATTCCGCCTCGCGAATATCAGACGACAGAAAGATATATTGAGTATGTTGATGCTTTTGCAAGCCATGGGTATATTGTTTTTAAACCCGACTATCGCGGAAACGGTAATTCGGAAGGAGAGCCGGAAGGGGCTTATTATTCTCCGGCATATGCTATTGACGATCTTAATGCAATTTCTTCAATTAAAAAATATAAAGATGCAAATCCGGATAAGATCGGTGTATGGGGACATTCCATGGGAGGCAATATTGCTCTTCGCGATTTAGTAGTCAGACCGCAAGACATAAAAGCTGCAGTCATTTGGGGCGGAGTTGTCGGGTCTTATGAAGATCTTCTTGCGTGGCGTGATCCTACGTATAAACCACCTCCTGAAGAACTGGCTCTTCGGAACAGACATAGGGCAGAACTTATTAAGCGGTATGGAACGCCACAAAAAAATCCCACTTTTTGGCATTCCATAGATCCAACTTATTTTGTTTCAAATATTACCACTCCAATACAATTGCATCATGGAGAAGAAGATGAAGAAGTACCGGTATCCTTCTCGAAATCTTTATATGATAAGTTGAAAAAATCAAATAAAACTGTAGAATATTATATCTATCCTGGTTCTAATCATAATATATCTCAAAGTTTTAATTTGGCAATGCAAAGGTCGCTTGAATTTTTTGATAAGTATTTAAAATAAGATTTTCAGCTTTTTTTAAGTTTAAAAGTATTAAATTAATTGTTATATACTGATTTGAAATAAAAATGGAAAAAGAATTAAA
>JAMCZZ010000044.1:1159-5245 GCA_023484645.1 Patescibacteria group bacterium | reverse complement strand
ACGGTTGTCTTACTATGGTTTTTGATATTATCAGAATCAGCCGAATCCAAATTCGACCCAAACTCGTGAAAAGCTTTTTTAAGTTTACTTATTGATATTGTTACTTGCTTGCAAGTTCTTTTCATTGTTTGTCCCCGTTAGATAACTTAATATCTAATGGAGTCTCCCCCGTTAGATATTTTTGAACACTTTTCGGTAAAACGGCGAAACGGGCTCCTGTATTTGGAAGTGAAATATTTTCCCTTGACCAGTCAACAGCAATTGCCCCCGCCCGTTCAAGCCAATTAGCTTTAAAGTAGACGCCACCCACATCCAAAGAAATCCTTTTTTGAAGCAGCCAGCTGGTTGATTCACTATCAGGATGGTAGGGCATCAGGCCGCCGGAATATTTTAAACATGAATGAAGCTGAAAATAAACATATTCAATTCGCGTTCTACGACCAAGCTCTTCAATTGAGCCCGATATTTCTCCAATACTAAATCGACAATCCTGCGATGCCACCCCAGGGTGATCTCCTGTGCGTTCGGCGATAAAGGTAGTTTTCTTTGCACCATGTCCAAGTCCTCTCTTGGCATTTTTTAGCTTGATTGTTCCTTTCTCAAGATAAGATCCAAAACCATAGTAAGACAACCGTGGCGGCAGATCATCCATCGTAAGAACGCTATCTGATTTCATAAATTTGTTTAAAAATACCGAGTTTAAGTGGTTAATTATATCGTAATTAAAATCATCAGATATCCTCTCGCATTCATTTATTATATCTGTTGCATAGTTTGAATCGAAGCCAATCTCTTCCAAAAAATCTTTGTACACCGTGTCATCGAAAATAAGTCCACTAGGGAGTTTGTCAAATAATGCCGAAACCAGCCGAAATCTTTCCCCATCTCCGCGTTCTTGCTCAACTATCGCTCTGATTTTTTCTATCACTCCTGGCTTTTCTAATTCTTTTAAAAAAGATCGAACAGGCGATATAACTTCGCGCTGGGTTTCCAGAACCATTTCTTTTAAATCCACGGTTGTCTTACTATGGTTTTTGATATTATCAGAATCAGCCGAATCCAAATTCGACCCAAACTCGTGAAAAGCTTTTTTAAGTTTACTTATTGATATTGTTACTTGCTTGCAAGTTCTTTTCATTGTTTGTCCCCGTTAGATAACTTAATATCTAATGGAGTCTCCCCCGTTAGATATTTTTGAACACTTTTCGGTAAAACGGCGAAACGGGCTCCTGTATTTGGAAGTGAAATATTTTCCCTTGACCAGTCAACAGCAATTGCCCCCGCCCGTTCAAGCCAATTAGCTTTAAAGTAGACGCCACCCACATCCAAAGAAATCCTTTTTTGAAGCAGCCAGCTGGTTGATTCACTATCAGGATGGTAGGGCATCAGGCCGCCGGAATATTTTAAACATGAATGAAGCTGAAAATAAACATATTCAACAAGTGATAATCCGACCAGAGGGCAGTTGACATATTCAGAAGTGTTGTTTTTTAAGTTCTTTTCTTTTATTATTTCTCGCGGGCTTTTTCCGATTAAGTCTGGATCAATTTGGCTTATTTCCTTTACTGGATTGAGAAGCAACGCATAATATTTTTCACCGGATTCTACTGATCCACTTGTATCAAAAAAGCCATCAACTTGCTGATCAATAATTCCTTCAGATCTTTGCATGGTCGTGCCAGAATCTTCGTCAATAATTGTATACTTCTCTTTAATTGACTGCTTGGCTTCTTTGTAGAATTCCTTAGCGTAACTGCTTCCAGGAATAATCAGAAGTTCTGCGTATCCATTTTTTGCAGCTGCCTCAATCTCTTGTTTTGTCGGAAGTAAAATATTGTGCTTTTTGTATTCCTTTTTTATATCCACCGATTCCATTCCAATCCAATTATAGACATATTGGTTTTCTTCTATTTCCTCTTCACTTAACCTTATTTCAAAATTGGCGAGGGCTTCATCTATCTTTCCGCTCAAATTTTCTAAATGTTGCTTTAAAATATCGATCTTTTCCGAATCAGCAAAAGAAATCTGATCTTTGATATCCATCAGACGCTTATTTAACTCATTGATCGTTTGTGTGAGTTCCTTACAGTTCATTACTTCCATTATTTCTCCTCCAATATCCTACTGGCCATCTCTTCATCGCGTAAGACAAATAGCGATTGCATCATAGAACTTCCTGCCATAAAATTATGAGCATGCCTTCTTAAAACCGGTCTCAGGTTTCCTTCCGCATCACAGACAGGGGAAACAACGACAATTTTATTTTCATTATCAGGATAAGTCTTGTTGGTCCAAATATTTTTGCCTTCTAACCATTTTCCATCTCTTAGTTTGCTGATTACTAACCAATCGTAAACAATCTCTGCCGGTGAGTGACGAAAAACCTTATTGATTTTTTGGTTAACTAATTTTTGTCCCTGCTCTTTTGGAGGAATGTTGTCCAACAAATCTTTTTCATTACCGTTCCATTCCCGCAATGTTTCTATTATCTCGCGCGGTAAATAGATTCCGTGATAACCATCAACAAAATAAAAATCATTAATCAACCTAGAGATTTGGTTTGTATCGTTCTTATAATCTGTGCCAGTGGCTTGAGGAGGATCGAAAGTTTTAAAAGTTGTGTCTGTGATGATATCTTTTGAAACTAGGACCCATTCGGATTTCACACGATCATATGAGACCTCTTTTCGCATTAACGTAGGATCGTTTAAATCAGTTTCGTGATCGGGCAGATATTTCGAAAACATTGAATATACCGACATCATCTCCATATCAAAATCTACCGGCACTCTTAAAATCAGTCTCATTCCATAATCTTTTGACCTCTCTAAAATCTCACGGCTAAAAGGAATTCTGGGTATATTTTTGATCTCATATTTTAGAACAGATTCCATTTCTTTTGGATCTATCATATCCTCACCCATAATTTCTTTGGCTTTTTCTAAAGAAAGAAAACCTATTTTCTCCCATGCCTCGTCAAGCTTTGCCCTCAACTCACCTTGAAAATTAAGAGCAGTATCGATTTCTTGCCCTTCTATTGTTTTTACAAACTTATTATTTAAAAAAGTAATTTCTTTGATTAATTCACTAATCTCTATGCAACTGATCTTATTTTTCATTTTCTGCCTCCCCCATTAGATAATTCTTGAATCTTGATTTGATGCGTGTCTGCTCCATGAGCTTCTTTTTGTTTTTTAATATATATGCGTAAAACATTGGTTTATCAAATATCTAATGGGGTTTCCCCGTTAGATAATTCTTAAGTTTTATTGCTATCTAATGGGGCTTCCAACCAATCATCTTCCAGGTCGATTAGTTTTGTATTATTTGGTTCATCTTCTGTTGGATCAGGGAGGCGCATTAAAATTACTCCGCCAGATCGATTTTCCTGGCTGATTCTAGTCCTGGCTTCTTCTGGAGTAGTATCTAGGTCCTCAATAATCACTACGGCTTGTCCCATACCTTTACCAATATTTGCTCTCGGAGTTTTTCTAAGAACTAAAATCCCAGTTTTAAGCCCCTCGGTAATACTATCTGAAAATTGGTCGGGATTTGTGATAATCTCAAGCCTGTTGTTGCCATAGGTAACAGTTTCTGTAAAATCCTGATATTCATTTATATTGTTAATGGCTTTAACTTTGTCTGATATAGTACCGACCGCGCTTGTAAATGTATGCTGATAACTACCAGTTTTCTGGTCGTAAATATAACATCCATTACCTGATGAAAAAGATATATTTTTTTCAACTAGTACTGTTGTTGTTTCTCTTCCGCCAACTTGTTCGCCGGCCGACTTAGCAATCAATACTCCATATTCGGGCATACTACCATATTTATCTCCTACTTGATCAGTTAACACAATTATACTCTCGGCAAATTTACCCACGGTATCCAACTTCTTAGTTTTAAGAATTGAATTATTCGCGCGGTAACATGGAGACGAATCAGCATTGTTTAACACACTTATTTTTCCGCCTATTGCGTTATGCCCGAATATGGAGTATTGATTGCTAAGTCGGCCGGCGAACAAGTTGGCGGAAGAGAAACAACAACAGTACTAGTTGAAAAAAATATATCTTTTTCATC
>JAMCZZ010000044.1:0-1149 GCA_023484645.1 Patescibacteria group bacterium | reverse complement strand
CCCACGGTATCCAACTTCTTAGTTTTAAGAATTGAATTATTCGCGCGGTAACATGGAGACGAATCAGCATTGTTTAACACACTTATTTTTCCGCCTATTGCGTTATGCCCGAGATCACCCAGAGATTTGACAACATTTATGCTTCCTCCTCTTTGATATTTCCCTGTACCAGAAGGGGCTATGTCGAGATTAATCGTACCTCTCTCGAGAAGCATTGCGAAATTGTGTCGCAAAGGTTCGGGTATTTCATAATCAATTGATAAAACGGTATCTTCTTTCATAAATTTATTTAGGAAGAGGGAATTGATATATTCTTGGGCTATTGTGTTTTCCGCGAGAAATCCGAGTTCATGATCATATATCTTTTGAATAATGTCGGGGCCACTCGATAATTTTTCTACAAATTTTTTGTAAGTATCATTTTTTAATTCCCCATATGGGGTAAAATTTCCAGAAAGCTTCTTCAAACATTTGATAATCGTTTACAATAGTTGCCTCTGATTGCTCTCGTTGGTCATAAAGCTCTTGGAATTTTTTCCAGTTCTTGTCGTTATTGAGTTCTTTAAAAAATACAATTTTTGGGTCTATTTCTTCTTTCAATTCTTTTAGTTTTATTTCAAGCTCATTCTTGGTTACCAGTAACTCTTCAATTTTTTCGGAAGAGAATTGGTCATTAAGACCACTATCAAAATCGGTTTTTAGTGCTTTAATTTCATCAATTCTTGCAGTTATTGCTTGGCAACTTAATTCACTCATTTTCCATCCTCTCCAACCAGTCATCTTCAAGGTCAATCAGTTTTGTATTATTTGGTTCATCTTCTGTTGGATCAGGGAGGCGCATTAAAATAGCTCCGCCGGTTTTGTCTTCAGCTGATAATCTACTACGGACTTCATCCGGAGAAAGAGAAGATTCAACGATGACAACTCCACCCTTCATCCCCTTGCCAATATTTTTTTCCGGCAGATCTCTTAAAACTAAAATTCCATCTTCCCAGCCGTCAGTCACATCAACAGAGAAATTTCTAATATCATCTACTATATAAAGACCGGCTTTTCTCTCACGAGCCTTGACTAGTTCTTCGTCACCACTCATTGGTTCAGCCGGCTTTGCTGCATCAAATGTGTTTTCGGCTAGCTTCCAGTATTTTT
>JAMCZZ010000003.1 GCA_023484645.1 Patescibacteria group bacterium | reverse complement strand
GGATTAGCCCACTCCCACCTTGGAAAGTCGTAAGTAGTTGCTCCTGCTTTTGGAACACTGTTTGGGGAAAAATAACCAGAGAAAGTAAATGGAAGCGATAGGATATACAAGAAAAGAATTACCCAATGCACTATTCTTGAATATGGTTTAAGAGACCAAATGTAATAAAGCCTTAAATGTAAACGCAGCCAATCATGGATTGGAGTAAATTGCTTAAAAAGAGTACGGGTGGACATTTGAACTTGCATAATTTTCCTTTCTAATTCCATTACCCTCCTGCTATTCATAATTACTCCTTAATCTCTATACTCAAAAACATGAGATTGTGTCTCTCACAATATATTATACACAAAATATGAAATTAATACATTTTTAGTTCTAGATATATGGGAACAAGGTCTTGTTGCGGCTACTCCCATATAATATTAGAGAAGCCCCAATCCAATAATCTTTTCGATTCATCTGCTGAGGCTGAAGGAGTGTCGGCATAAGTATTTATAACAATTGAAATTAAAGTATGTCCATCTCGTTCCGCCGCACCCACCAGAACATGTCCGGCTTCTGGCATAAAACCAGTTTTAACGCCAATAGCGCCAGGATAATGATACTCAGCAACCAAACGGTTGGAATTTTTTAAATCATGCCATATTGTACTATCAATATTTTTTACTGAAAAGCGATCTTTCTTAACAATTTCTCTGATTTTGGGGAATTTTAAAGCGTATTTTGTAACCAAATATAAATCATGTGCAGATGAATAGCCGGTAACATCTAGACCGGCGGGATCATGGTAATCAGTATTGTTCATGCCCAATTCTTTGGCTTTTTCATTCATCTTATTGATAAATTTTGTAATTCCTTCTTCATCACTATTATTCATGTGTTCCGCAATTGCATAGGCAGAATCGTTTCCTGATTTTATCAACATACAGTTAAGAAGGCTTTCGATTGTAATTTTTTCATTCGCCAAAAGAAAAGCATCGGCGCCTACTTGGGTTGAAGCTTCTGAAGAAATCGTTGCAACATCATCGAGCTGATAATTTTCCAAAGCAATCACCGCCGACATAATTTTAGTAGTTGAGGCAATTGGAACGCGTGCATCAGCATCATTCTTCGCAAAAATTGTCCCCGAAGCTGGATCGGCTAAAATGTAGTGCCTTGCATTAGCACTGGCCTTAGGCGCCATTGGTTTAATTTTGGGACGAGGTAGAATATCAGGAAGAGATAATGAACTATTAGAAGCAATAACTTCTTTTCTTGGATTCGATCTATCTCGAATCACTCCCGCATCAAATTTATCCGCAGGGCCATGCAAACCCAGCAGATTTAAAAACATTGAAGCAATAATAAGAGATTTGATTATCATAATGCTTTAGCATACAGAATACAGTGGTCAGATATCAGAGATATAAAATATCAGACTTATTTATTATCTTGTATTCTCCTGGCTTAATATTTAAGTTATTAAGTGATAAGCTTGAAATTCTTGTTCTTGCTAGTTTTAGCACCTCTAAACCAAGTTTAGCACACATTTTTCTAATCTGTCGATTATAGCCAGTGTGGAGAACTACGTTCAGAATATAGAATTTCGATCTTTGATCTTTGTGTATCTCAATGCTGTCCGCTTTCATTAATTTGCCTTCAATCATCAAGCCCTCTAATAACTGTTTTTCCACCTCTTTTGTGCTTAATACTTGATACTTAATACTTGATACTACAACTTCGTATTCTTTCTCATGCTTGTTTTTGGGGTGTGTAAGTAAATTGGTTAGCTCTCCATCATTAGTCAAAATCATTAGTCCTTCAGAGTCTTTATCCAATCTTCCAATAGGATAAACTCGAGGGCTCTGGGGCACTAAATCAACTACTGACTTACGATTCATTTCATCATTTGCTGTCGAAACCACGCCTTTGGGCTTGTTGACAGCATAATAAACCAATTTTTCTTTTTCTGGATTTATCTCCACGCTATCAAAAGTCACTTTTTGTATTTCAGGATCAATTTTTTGCCCTATATGTGCTTTTTCTCCATTAACTGAAACTTTTCCAGCCAAAATATGCTCATCAGCAGCCCGCCGTGAGCATATCCCCTGATCCGAGAGAAATTTATTTAATCTAATTAGAGCCATTATTATGGTCTTAATCTTTTGACATCGCGTGGAAATAAAACAGCTTCTTTGACGCTTCCTAGATTTAATATCAGCTGAATAATTCTTTCTGAGCCCAGTCCCCAACCACCGTGAGGCGGCATTGAAAACTTAAATGTTTCTAAGTAAAATTCAAGTCCTTTTGGATTAACGCCTTTTTTCTTCATATTCTCGATCAGTTCTTCATATTTGTGAATTCTTTGGCTACCAGTTGCAACTTCAACTCCCTTGAAAATTAGATCGAAACCAAGCGTCTCTTCTGGGTTTTCTTTATTTGGCATTGTATAAAACGGTTTTTCCTTCCATGGGTAATGAGTAATGAACAGAAAGTCAGAATCAAATTCTTCTTTTGCATAACGGCTAGCTAATCTCTCGCCTTCGGGATCAATATCAGTCTCTGCTGGCACAGAATAGTTATATTTATCTTTTATAATCTTCTTAATTTCCGTTAGTTTGATATGAGGAATCTTTTCAGGCACGGAGGACAGCTCAACTTCATAAAGGTCTAAATATTTTTGTCCCTTTTCTCTTATGCCTTTAAATATTTTAATAAATACTTTATTAAGCATTGATGTAACATCATGAAAACTGTTAATCATTCCCATCTCAGCGTCTAAACCAGTAAACTCGTTTATGTGCCTTGTTGTAAAATGTGGTTCAGCTCTAAAAATTGTGCCAATCTCAAAAACTCTTTCAAAGACACCGGTTAAAATTTGCTTGTAGAGTTGGGGGCTTTGAGCTAAAAAGGCTTCTTTTTCGAAGTATTTAATCTTAAAGAAATTTGCTCCGCCTTCTGAGGCAGTTTCAATAATTTTGGGGGTTTTAACTTCAGTAAAACCTTCCTCGCGCATTACTATTTCATATTCTTCAAGGAGAATATCGTAAAGTTTAAAAATAGCCTGAACTTTTGGATGACGTAAAGAAGTGGTACGAAAATCGAGTAAGTTCGAGAGTTGCAATTTTAAATCCTTCTTTGAAATGTCGAAAGATAGATCTTCAAGACTTGAGGATATTACTTCTATTTCTTCTCCATGAATTTCAAACCCAGTTTTAGCCCGATTATCTTTTACAACCTTGCCCTTAACCGCAATTAAATCGCCGATTTTTATCTCTTTTGTTTTTTCAAAGACAATTTGAATTTGTCCTGTATAGTCCTGTAATAAGATGAAAGAAATATTGCCAAGTTTTCTTAAATTTAAAACACGACCTTTAAGCTCAATTAGTTCTGAGCCTTCTTTAATTTTCGATATGAGTGTTCTTTCCATTCTTCCGCCTTTTGACTATTATTTAACTTCTTAATTTTGCCTTAAATTTACTTTCAATATTTTTTATCACACTTTTTATGATTTGATCAGCCTCTTTGTCTGTCATGGTTTTCTCTGGATGCTGCAAGTATATATGATAAGCTATATTTTTTTTATTGACTCCAAATCTATCCGAGGCAAATTCATCAAACAATTCTACTCTATTAATTAACTCTGACGTTTCTTGGATCACACTTTCAATATTGTTTGACTTTAAATTTTTATCCAGAATAAACGCTAAGTCTCTTGTTACAGCTGGAAATTTAGAAATTGGCCTGTAATTAACTTTTTTACCACTAATTTTAAGACTAAGGGCTGCATCATTAACTCTCATTTTTGATTGCATTATTTTGTCTAAATTTACCTCAATGACAAATACACTTAATTTTCTTATCTTGAACTTCAGTAAATTATCTTGCGATAACTCATCTATAAGGAGATTGCTTCTGGCGATTTTAAACTTGCTACAAATATTATCGATCACATTTTCTATTAGTTCTTTTGCGCCTTTTCCCGACGCAACAATTCCCAGATTATCAGTCTCTGCCTTTTTAGAAAACGTCTTACCGGTTTCAAACAACAGAATTGGATCAAATGATGAATTCTTAGCTATAGATTTTAATAACCCTGGTACTAGAGAATTCCTCAAGTACTTATTCTCTGGCTGAATTGGATTGGCTATTTCTAGAAGATTTTTAGTATTTAATTTTACAGATTTAATGTCCAATTCAGACAGATATGGATAATTAACAACTTCGGTGAACCCTGAATCAACTAACACGTCTTTCAATGCTTCTTTGTGATAATATTCTGATTTCTTGGGTGGCTTAGTTTCCAAAAGGGACAATGGCTCGATTCTACTGTACCCATATATTCGCGCAACTTCCTCAGCTAAATCTTGCCATATTCCAATGTCATGACGCCAAAGAGGAACAACGCAGACATTGTTTTTAATATCAAAACTTAAGCTGTTTAAAATTCGATTTATCTCTGAATCAGACAGCGTTAACCCTATGAAGTTGTTTATTTTGTCGTAAGGAATTATAAGACTAGCGTTTTCGGGCCTTTCGCCGTCTCTCGCTACCCCTGAAAGGATATTACCGCCTGCCATTTCTTTTACCATCTTCGCAGCTTTGTTTAATGCGTATTCTACACTGCCTGAATCTATTCCTCTTTCAAATCTATAACTCGCCTCAGTGTTTAAGCCCAAAGTTTTTATTGCTTTTCGGATATGCTTACGATCAAATTCTGCCGATTCAATTACGATTGATGTGGTATTTTCCGATACTTCGGAGTTCTTGCCGCCCATCACACCAGCAATTGCTAGTGGTTTACTTTTGTCGGTTATTAGAATACTGTCAGAGACTTTTCTTTCTACCCCATCCAAAGTTACAATTGATTCATTTATCATACTTTTTCTTACTATAATTTCTTTGCCCTCAATTGTACTCGCATCAAATGCATGGAGCGGCTGCCCCAGGTCGTACATTATATAGTTTGTCGCATCGACAATATTATTTATCGGTTTAAGTCCAATGGCAATTAGCCTGTCTTGCAGCCACTTGGGTGAAGATTCAACTTTAACCCCCTCGATCATTCTGGCCATATATTGCGAACAATTTTTTTTATTCAGAATTTTAACAGATAACTTCTCCTTGATGTTGGTGGAGTTCATATCAAGAGAGATAGGCGAACGAGAAATTGTTTTATTTAATAATGATGCTATTTCTCTAGCGACTCCAATGTGAGATAAACAATCTCCTCTGTTTGGGGTTACTTCTAGTTCAAAAACCACATCTGATTCAATGTATTGGTTCAACGGCTTTCCAACTTT
>JAMCZZ010000041.1 GCA_023484645.1 Patescibacteria group bacterium | reverse complement strand
AGATGTAATATCCCCCAACAGCTAAAATAGCGATCACAACTACCACGATAAAAATTTTCATGTTATTTCCCTTTTAATATATTGCATATACATTATCTACCTTTTTACGTAACATAGATAGCAGTTAGCGGCAATGTAGTATTACATAAATAACTCAAATGGAGCGCTGTCTAATTGTCGTTTTTTTCTCGATTGTTGTCTGCCATTATATTACATTATAAAAAATCATCAGCACCAATATGCGCTAATGATTTTTTATGGCGGGACATAGCAGAGGAAGTCAGAACTTTTTGTTTTACACCTGACCTAAAAAAGTAAGAAGGCCACCGTCTCTAGTTCGAGTCGGTGGCCTTTTAGTAATGCACACAGTCGCTGCCCCTTATTTCAGGACTTCGAGTTTCTCCGCCCTTTGCGGAATCGAGCCGACTACATCTTTATGTATCAGTGCTTTCTGTGGTCGCCTTGAGGCAAGGTAGCCCAGGGCTGGCTTGGTAGCATCTCGATACGAACTCGTGGGTGAAGTAGTACTTCTCATCATCGCCTGCGACGATCCATCCACCACCAACGCTAACCGTCGGTTGATGGGCTGCCGTAAGGACGGCTGCCATTGAGTTGGGTGAGCTGGCTATCGCGCCAAATGCTTCCGCAGCGTTGGCGAAGGCTTGCCCTGGATTGATGAGATGATTAAAGCTGAAACCTTTATGGCCGCCCCGGTTGTAGAAAGCCTCAATCTCGTTGAGAGCGAACGGTTCCCAACCGGAGCCACGCTGTTGCGCGAAACGCACAAGCCATCTTGCAGAGACCTCGGTTTCTGTGTTGCCGAAGGCATCAAAGAAATGGCTCCCTTCAGGACCCGTGTTCGGGTCGGTGTTAATGTGATCGGGCTGGATCAGATATGTCTTGTAGCCGACAATAACCTTTTTCACCTTTCAACCTCCTCAGAAGAAACAGAATACGTCATGATTTAGAAAACCATGAGCTTAATAATATATCACAATTGTCAGACATTGTCAATGATGTGTAAGTGAACTCTCATCCGAGAGTAAACACTGGTAAAAAGTTCGAACTCCGGTCTGCCTTATACAAAAATAGACGCTCCAAAAGAGACTAATTTTAATGGCGGGATCCTTCTTCGCCAAGGCTACGCAGGACAGGTCGACCTTCGGTCTCAACCGCATAAAAAAATCCGCCTGCTCACAGAATGAGCAAACGGATTTCTTTATGGCGGGATCGACCGGACTCGAACCGGCGACCTCCACAGTGACAGTGTGGCGTTCTAACCAACTGAACTACGACCCCGCAATAATCAAATTATAACAATAATTGATCAAAAAATCAACACGCTCCGACCTTAGTTAGTCAATTTTAATTCAATCAATTTTGACTAAGATTTTCAATGATCGCTGGAAATACTAGTCAAATATTTTCTAATCCACTATGATAAAAATAATGAAAAAAGAGATAAAGAAGAAGCTGAAGAATTTTACTCATGAAATTATTGATTTGTTTTTAGGTGTACCAGAATCGTTTATTTATGCGTTCGATCGGAAAGAATTTTATCGTGTGCTTCAGGGGGTGCCGAGTGAAAAAGTTTTAACTTGTTCGAATATTTGCAAAATTCTTAATAATTTAAAACAGCAAGGCTACATCGAAGTAGAAAAACTGCCAAATGGCAATGAATCAATTGTATTTACTAACAAAGCCAAGTTGGCGATTGTAGATCGTATTGCGGGAAAAACATTGAGCGCAAGAGAATATTGTCTTGTCTCCTTTGATATTCCAGAACGAATGAAAAATAATCGCGACCGTTTTCGGCAGGCTTTAAAAAGAATGAGATTTCACCAAATTCAAAAGAGTTTGTGGGTAAGTAATAAAAAGCTAGGTGATTTGGTCGAATTAGCTTCAGTTGAATATCAAGTCAATGAATATGTGGTGTATTTCATCTCTAGCAATTCCAATATTAATAGCCACATCGATCAACTATTAAAAAGAAATGACAATTAGTTTTATAAAATGACTAAGATTTTCAATGATCACTGGAAATCTTAGTCATTTTATAATGCTTGAGACAATTTTTACTTAATAACAAATTGATTTTTGAGTAATATTTATAAATTTATAGGACAGCAATCTCATGTAAACGAAAGAACGCCACCCCGGATGGGGCGGCGTTCTTGATCTCGCGCGAGATTCGCGCGTATTACTTGCGTCGCCGGAGGACGAATCCTCCAAGACCGGCTAGGCCGGTCATGAGAGCCAGGAATGAGCCTGGCTCAGGAACAGGGGATGTGTGCCAGACAAGGGAACCTTGTTGGAACACTACTCCGCTATTGTCTGTTCCGAGGATATTGAAATATCCTCCAGACATTACTGTCTTAGAACGGACAACGGAGCCGTTGGCATCAAGCTGCCAACCATCGATATAGTCGTGGTTGGGAGAGACGCCCCAAAGGAAGCCATTGCTGACGGCGATTTCACTGTAGGCCATGCCAGTATCAGCGAAGCCACCGTAAAACCGTCCAACGACTCGATAGCCGTTGTTGATCGGGTTAGTGGTGTTCTGTCCCGAATAGTAAACAACATTGTTCGAGGCAAAGGCCGTGTTGGTTACCCACCACGGGCCACTTCCCATTGTGCTGAAGGGCAGACAAGCGGTTGAACTTCCATCGGGATTAACTGTCAGAACGAAATCGATTGACATTCTCCCGAAGGAAACTTGGCCCGAGGGACCGATGCTTGGCTGAATGTACGGAGTGGAGAATTGCGCTCCATTCTCCAGTACATTTGTTTGGCCATTTCGGTAAACCGATGCATAGCCATTACTATAGCCGTAGACGCCGCTCGGTGCCCAAACTGCTCTCCAGAGCTTGAAGCCCTGATTGCTCCATGACCCGTTCTCGAGCTGAAAAACGTTTCCCTGGTTGTCGTTTGCCAGGAATGTGCCCGATCCATAGGTCATGGAAGCGCCATAAAGGCGCGGTACTGTCAACTGATCAATCTTGTAACTGATCGGGTTGACGTAACCTCCGCCACCGGCGTGTGCCACTGTGGCGCAAAAGCCATAAACGAGCGACAATACCATGACGATACAAAAAAACTTAGCTGATTTATTCAATTTCCCATTCCTCCATGCGGGGCTACCGCATACCGTCCGCCTGAGGCAGATCGGTTTTGATCATCGGAATAAAACTGCTCTTCCGTGAGTCAAGCTAGCGATAAGCTTTGAGATCTGGATTTAATCACTTACTTCTAGCTTTGACCCACGGGAGATATTGGGAATAATATTTTACTTTTTTTCAACGCTCCAACCATCAAATTATTGATGATTCAAGGTTGAGCTGGTCCCCGGGGGTTGAATCGGGGACCAGTATGTTACATAATCTGCTTTGCAAGCCACTCAACCATAGGCTTGAGAGCAGTTATGCTTAAATATGTGACTCCGGCTAGTCCGAGCAGGAATGTGCCTGCTACGATCAAACTGAGCTCAGGAGCCGCGGAGTGCGCCAGTATTCCGTTCAGGATCATGGCGTACCCTATCAGCAATGCCGTAATGATGAACACGATCGAGTTTAGCATAATTTGCCTCCCTTAGTATTCATCTTTTCCTCCAGCATAATTGATACAATAACATAAATACTTTAAAAAGTCAAGGATTTTAGCTTGATGAATATTATAACAACTTGTTTGCTTGACGAAAAAGAATTAAAATAGAATTAAAATAAATAATAAAGTAGGAGGGGTATGGGTGAAGCGATAAAAGCCATCACAATTAGACTTAGCTTAAATAGGTTGCAGGGTCTCTTGGTTGTTTTAGGAATAGTGCTTGTGATTGCTGGTTTTCAATTTAACAAGTTTGGTTTGTTCTCAAAAGCATATGCTTGGGCTTTTAAATCGGAAATAATATTAAATGTTATAGATTCTGAAAAAAATGAAGGATTAGCCGCGACCATTTCAATGGTGAATATAAAAAATTCAGCGTATAATCGCTCCGGAACGGCGGATAAAGCCGGTGCATTGTCGTTGAACGATTTGATCGCTGGGGATTACCGTATTGAAATTAAATATGCAGGCTATAAAGATTATTCTGCCGACTTGAAAATTAAAAGAGGAAAAAACAGTGTTCTAGTATATAAACTAGGAAAAAAACCGCCGGAGCAAGCAGCAGTTTCAGGTGTAGTTAAGAATTATATAAATGAATCAACTTTATCTGATATTGCCATAACAATCGGCGACCTATCTGCAAAATCTGACACGGATGGCAAATTTACTATTACAAAAGTTGTAAGCGGCGAAAAAGAAGTTGTTGTTAAGCAAAAAGGATACTTAGATTATTCCAAAAAGGTAACTATTACAGGCAAGCAATTTAGTTTAGATCCAATTACATTGGTTCCAGTTGGTAAGGTAGTCTATATTTCAAATAAGGACAAAGGAAAGCGCGGCATCTATACGTCTAACTACGATGGCTCCGATGCAAAACCTCTCATTGATAGAGTTGCGGACCATGAGGATTTCTCTCCAGCCATTTCGCCGGATTATAAGAAAGTTGCTTTTTTAAGTACACGGGACGGTCAAAAAGATGGGGCAAGTGAATTAAACAGTTTGTATACAATTGACATTGACGGGAAAAATTTAACAAAGATTGGGGATAGGGCAGATTATTCCTTTTATTGGTCAACTAACTCAAAGTATTTAATTTGGACGAACTCTGCTAAGGAAAACGATCAGACTAAATACAGTTCTTCTGTTTATAATATTTCCGCGAAGTCTAATAAAGTTGTAATTACAAACAGTTCAGGTGTTAATTTAAGAATTAATGATGGCAATACGAAAATCGCTTATATAGTGAACAATTCCGGCAAGTATGAGTTGAATATTTATGATATTGGGGCTGAATCAGCCAATAAAGTTTATGATAATACGACAAGTTACTACCTTATAAAATTCAGCAGCGACACCGAATTAATTTATGGGTCATATCAGAATAATCAGCAGAAATATTTTACCTTTAATTTAGGAGACAATTCTAGTAAAGAAACTGACTACCAGTATCCAAAGCGGTACACTATTAAATCTCCTAACGGAAAAATAGAAACTTATATTGAATCAAGAGACGGAAAAAGTAATTTATTTGTTGCAGATGATTCGTCGGGCAAAAATGAAAAGCAACTTTCTACGGTAGATGCCGCAGTGGGTACGCCTTATTGGTCCACTGACAGCAAGTTAATATTCTTTAACGTTCAAAAAACCGGCGAGAGTGCTCTTTACGTTGTTAGTGTTGATGGCGGAACAGCCAAGAAGATTATCGATGTTGCTTCTGATGGTTACATGGGAGGTTATGCAGGGTAGATGTTTTAGCGTATTTAAGATAAATAAAGCCCCCAATTGGGGGCTTTATTGCGCTTCTGCCTCGGAAATGATAAATTTAATCTGATTTGCGGGTATGGTTTAGTGGTAAAATGCGTCCTTCCCAAGGATGAGTCACGGGTTCGATTCCCGTTACCCGCTCCATGCAAAAGACGTAAAACTTCGTCACGTCTCACGTGGCATGCCAATATCTGCCGATATAGCTCAGCTGGTCCACCTACGCTGAAGCTTCGATGGATAAATGTCGCAATTCTTTTGCTCGCCTGTCTATTACTTCATGCCGATATAGCTCAGCTGGTAGAGCAGCACTTTCGTAAAGTGAAGGTCGCCAGTTCAAATCTGGCTATCGGCTCCATTATCATTTATGGATCCCCGCCTTCGCGGGGATGACGAGGAGGGTTACAGTGAGAAACTATTTTTCAGATGGTTGGGTGACAATTAAAAAAGCTTTATTCGACGATAAAGTCAATTTTTACCTTTTTGCCGGTACTATTGCTGTTGTTGTTACTGACGCTTTAATCTGGAGAGGTATTTTAACAAAAAGAGATTTATTTATATATGAACATTTGGGCATTTACCCTTTGCGCTATTTGATGATAGTATTATTAATAAATACTACATTGGCTCTGTTCTCCTATGATAAAGAGAAAGAGATTAGTTATTTACTTCTATCAGCCAGCGTTGTGGTTTCATTATTGGTTTTTGTTCTCGAGATATTTTATTTATCACACTCATAAATTAACATCTTAAATCATCGCAGGTATGCCGAGATAGCATAAAGATCCCTCGGCGGAGTTTACCCTGAGCGAGCCGAATGGGCTCGGGATGACAGCGGGTGGCTGCATAAAATGACACATTGGAAATATAAGAGACTGTTTGAGATTCTTCCTGGAGCAATTGTTTGGTTCGTTATTTTATTTCCAATTGCTCTTTCTGTTTGGTATCCAAGAGCATTGGCAATTTTTATGATCTTTTTTCTTTGCTATTGGTTGACTAAAATATTTTTCATGTCTTATCGGCTGATCTGGGGATATAAAAATTTTAAGCGCGATATAAAAATAGATTGGCTAAAAAAGCTCGATGAGCTTGCTCCGGTTGATTCTTGGAAAAATATTTACCATCTTGTCATTGTCCCAACTTACAAGGAAGACATAAGTATTTTGGAATCATCTATAGAATCTGTGATCAAATCTGACTATCCTTTAGATAAGATTATCTATGTTTTGGCTACCGAAGAAAGAGATAAGGAGAACGCTCTTGTAGTAAGCCAGAAATTGCAAAAAAAGTATGGAGGAAAGTTTTACGATTTCCTTACAGTGATGCATCCGAAAGATATTCCCGGAGAAGTTATCGGAAAGGGGCCAAATATTACTTTTGCCGGAAGGCATATGGTTGAATATATTAAAAAGAAAGGTATTTCTTTTGAGAATGTAATCGTTACGACAATGGATGCAGATAATCGAACAGATAAGAGATATCTTTCTTGTCTAACCTACAAGTATTTAACCGATTCTGATCCGGTGCATAAAAGTTTTCAACCGCTTCCAATGTATTTTAACAATATCTGGGACGTGCCAATGCCAATGCGGCTGATTGCAATGGGCTCTTCTTTTTGGCAGCTTGTCGTTGCAACGAGGCCGTCGCGTTTGCGAAATTTTTCTTCTCATGCCCAGAGCTTTGAGGCCTTGGTCAGGGTTGATTTCTGGTCCACAAAAACAATTGTTGAGGATGGACATCAATACTGGAGAACATTTTTTAAGTTTAACGGCCGGCATGAAGTGGTTCCAATGTATACCCCTATTTACCAAGACGCTGTTTTGGGGGATAATTTAAAAGAGACACTGGTTGAGCAATATTTACAGAAAAGACGATGGTCTTGGGGCGTGTCGGACATTCCATATGTAATGGAGCATACAATTGGAAATAAAAACATTCCTTTTATTGATCGATGGAGCAACGCCCTGATTTTATGGGAATCGCACATTTCATGGTCGACCACATCAATCATACTGGCCACATCTTCTTGGCTTCCTTTGGCTTTAAATCCAAACTTTCGAAATACTGTTTTAGCTTTCAACTTTCCAACAGTTTATTCATGGCTTGTTGCTGTCGCTTGGATCGGCATGGTTATAACTTTGATAATTTCAACTCTTCTTGTTCCGCCGCACAGAGGAAAGAAGCCGTTTAAGAGAATTGTTCTGGATTGGTGCTTAACTCCAATAATTATGCCAATCTCCAACATTATTTTTTCTTCTGTGCCGGCTCTTGAATCGCAAACCAGGCTTATGCTAGGAAAATATTTAGAAATATTTAGGGTTACCAAAAAATCAATAAAAAGGTCACACGCAGAGGAGGGATAAATGAACTTGTTTAAAAAAGATTTTTCTTTGAGTCAAAGAAAGCTTTATACCGCTTTTTTAGTTGTTCTCATTCTCGGTTCCATGTTCCTTTTGGCGCTTTTTTCGTCCAAAGGTGCTTTTGGTATATCGGGTGATTCAGGAACAGTAGATGAGGTCGCCCATATCCCGTCGGGCTATTCCTACGATAAATACATGGACTATCGGCTTAATCCTGAGCATCCGCCTCTAGCCAAAGCTCTTGCTGGCTTTCCATTGGCGGTTCAAAGCGGAATTAAGGGAATCAAAAATGACTGGAGTTGGAATGGAATCAACCAATGGGAGGCCGGTTGGTATATTCTCTATGAAGCTGGCAACAACCCTGCTTCTGTCTTGTTCTGGGCGCGTCTGCCAATGATTCTCTTAATGATTGGATTAGGCTTATTCTTATTCAAATGGGCGAGCGAGCTATGGGGCAGAAAAATTGGGCTTTTAGTCCTTCTTTTATATGCTTTTTATCCAGATGTAATTGCGCATGGGAGACTTGTTACAACTGATATTGCAGCTGCGTTTGGTTATGTAATCGCAATTTATTATTTTAACAAAGCATTGTTAAAAAATGACCATAAGTCGGTTGTTTATGCTGGAATTGCTTTTGGCGTTGCCCAACTTTTGAAATTTTCCTCCTTTTTACTATTTGGAGTTCTCTTATTCTTAGTAATTATCAAATCTATTTTAGATCGAAAGGAAACTTCTTTTGGGATTGAACTATGGAAAAATTTCAAAAAATATTTCTGGACATGCTTCATATCTTTGATTGTCGTCTGGATTGTTTACATTCCTTTTGCTTGGAGGACGCCGGTTGGGATTGAACATGAAGTGATAGAAAGAAATTTAACCCAAGATCCTAGAACGTTGCCGCTTCGAAATTTTCTCCATTTGTTTGAGAGCAATCCTATTACAAGAGGATTGGGCCATTATATTCTCGGTATAATGCTTGTCTTTGCTAGAGTTGCCGGAGGAAATGCCACTTTTGCTTTGGGGCATATTTCAGATAAATCAATTTCTTGGTATTTTCCATTTGCTTGGCTAGTTAAAACTCCAATTGCCATTATCTTATTATTTTTCTGGTCGATCGTTACTTTATTTATAAGCAAATTTTACAAAAATAAAGAAAAATTCTGGATAGCTAGCCTGTTTTTGACTCCATGGCTCGTTTACTGGGCCTTCACTTTAAAAGGATCTTTAAATATTGGAATCAGGCATTTAATGCCGACCGTACCCTTTGTTCTTCTCTTGATCGGATATGGATTAAATGAGATCTGGAAATCGAAGAGTAAAATCGGAAGATATGTTGTCGGAGCGTTAGCGATGTATTTAATCATTTCTACGCTGTCTTACTACCCGAGTTATATCGGTTATTTTAACGAAGCAGTACCTCGGGATCAGCGTTATAAATATCTTGTTGATTCTTCTCTGGACTGGGGCCAGGATCTCCTTCGGCTAAAAAAGTATGTAGATAACAACAACATTTCTCAGATCAAAGTAGATTATTTTGGCGGTTCGGTGCCGAGCTACTACATTCCACAGCAAATTCCTTGGCATAGCTCTTACGGACCCACTACTGGTTGGATCGCGGTTTCGGCAACTTTTTATCAATCCTCTAAATTGTATGGAGAAAAAGAGGGCAAGTGGTCATATGGTTGGCTTGATCGCTATCAGCCCGTGGCAGAAATTGGAGGTTCAATTTTGGTTTTCCATATCACCCAACAAGACTTAATCAAGAATCCACCTGTTTCTCCATATCCAATAACTAAAATTGATCTTCCGGGCAGTCTTGACCAAAATAATAGAAAGGTTGGTCTATAATGCCACCAAAAGAGATATATTTATCAATCGTGGTGCCTGCGTATAAAGAAGAGGACAGAATCCACAAAATCCTAGATGCGATCGAGGGCTATCAAGATTCGCATGAATTTTTAACTGAAACAATAATTGTAGTTGATGGTTCTCCGGATAATACTGCCGAAGAAGCTAAAAAATATGCGAAAAAGATTGAGAACTTAAGGATTATCGATAGAAAGGAGAATCGAGGGAAGGGCTATACCGTAAAAGAGGGAATGCTGGCGGCGATTGGAAAGTATGTTCTTTTTACTGATGCGGATAATTCAACGCCTATTAAGCAGGTTGATAAGCTATTAAAATACATTGAAACCTATGATGTTGTGATTGGATCTAGATATTGCGAGGGGGGGAAACTGGCAAGACCCCAGCCCTTTTATAGGATTATCGGCAGCAGGGTTTTGAATCACATAATTCAATCTTTAGCAGCCCCAAAGATAAAAGACACTCAATGTGGATTTAAGCTTTTTAAGGCAAAAGCAGCACAAGAGATATTTAAAAGACAAACATTTGATAGATTTTCTTTTGATATAGAAATTTTAGCGATTGCAAGAAGCCTAAAGCTTTGGGTGAAAGAGGTAGGTATTACATGGTATGACGATCCGCATTCAACGGTGAATCCAATTAAGGATGGTTTGCGGATGATCAAAGATTCCTGGCAAGTACGAAAAAATTTAAAGGCAAGGAAATATAAATAAATTAACTTGTACTTCAGATACAAAAAAAGCATGCTGAATAAGTATGCTTTTTTTGGAGCGGGTAAGGGGAATCGGACCCCTATGTCCTGCTTGGAAAGCAGGCATAATAACCATTATACGATACCCGCTGGTCGCCCTGATGCAAGTTGTTTTGAACACCTTCTCAGCTGGATCGACCAGATTATGCAATTGTACAAGACTCAAGATACCAGATAGACTATTTTATATCAAGTGAGTCCATATTCAAAGCTGTCATAATGCTGTGCAATTTTTCATATGATGGATTTGCGATGCCGCGCTCAATTCGAGCGTAATAATTAACATCCATTTCCGCTTTTGCGGCAACTTCAAGCTGGGTAAGCTTTGCATCTTCCCTAGCTTTCCGTATTCTCTCCCCCAACTTTTTCTGTATTTCATCCTTATTTGATTTCATGGCCACCTGATTCAAGAATGTCTAATAGTTGTTTTAGCCATTCTTCTTTTCCAATTTCATCAATCAGTTTAGAATTCGCCTGAATCCATATCTCTTTAGTAACCAGCGTTTCATGCTCTGCCGCCAGAATAGGCGCAATTTGTATCGCGTAGTAGGGATTAGCAAATATTTTTTTGATTTCTTGTTCGTTCATATGCTTCTTTTATCGTTAATTCGTCATTATTTTATCATACACTGGCTCTAAAAACCAGTTTTGTGTTTACCGAGTATTCATGGAGTGGTATATTAGGCAAAGAGAACCAATTACTAAAGAGCCTAGAAACCTAATGATATACAAAGAGGAAATTGAAGCGAAAGCAAAAGAATTTGAAATTCACGAAGCGAATGTTGAGCGTGATTATGTTTTTGGTTGGCTAATTTTTGGTATTTTTACCACTAGTAATCTCAAAGATGAGATCTTCCTTAAGGGCGGCAATGCACTTAGGAAAGGTTATTTTGCTAATACTCGCTATTCTTCTGATTTGGATTTTGGCATTCCCGGAGACATTAACCCAGAAGCTTTATTATCTGAACTAAATAAAGTGTGTGATTTTATCCAAGAAAAAGCTGGTGTCGTATTTGTAAAAGAAAATAACACGGTTAAAGAAAAATTTTTAGCATCTGAGGCGCCAATCCCAGGACTAAAGGTTTATGACGCCCGAGTTTATTTCAAAGATTTTTACGGTAAATCTGACCATTTCAATATTAAAATTTCGATGGATATAACTCGTTTTGACAAAGTTATTTTACCAATTCAAGAAGTAGATCTGATTCACCCCTATTCTGATACAAGTGAAGTTAAATGCAGAATACGATGCATGAAACTAGAAGAGATTATCGCTACAAAGTTGAAATGTCTACTCCAAAGACAACATGCACCCGACCTGTTTGATTATGCTTACTCCATTAAGCTTTTAGGTGGTAATTTGAATAAAGAAGAAGTGGTAAAAACGTTTGTAAAAAAAACTATTTTTGGCAGAAACCCTCATGTATTAAAAAATATTCTTCACCAAACTCCACTAGAATACTTTAGGGGATGCTGGGATAAAACCATTGTCTGTTCAAAAAATTTTCTGTTAGGAATCGAGGAAGCCATTACTCTTTTCTTGTCTGATTTAGAAAATCTTTTTAGCATCTATCCAGATAACGGATACACGCAATTTGCTTACTTTGGTCCAGATCTCAGAGTGCCAATTATGAAGGCTGGGCGAGAACAGACTTTACTAAAAGTTCGATACAAGGGAGCAGATAGAATTGTTGAACCATATTCATTAAAATATCTCCAACGTAAAGATGGCACACAGCGAGAATATCTCTATGTTTATAATTGCTCGGGCGGAAATAGTGCGCCAGGAATTAGGAGTTTTGTTGTAGAGGGTGTACAGTCGATTGAAAATACAGAAGATAAATTTGATCCAAGAAATCCTATCGAATTGTGCAAAGCTGGAGAATTACCAGAAAATCCATATTTGTTCGACCCTAACAGACCCACACCTGCACCGCGGACCAGAAGAACACTCAGTTTTCCTCGAGTACGCCGATCATCTGTTAGACGATCATTTGGCCCAAAATACATTTACCAATGTAGTTTCTGCGGGCGAAAATTTACTAAAACAACATACAACAGTACTCTTCGTGAGCACAAAGACAAGAATGGTTATCGCTGTGGAGGAAGAAGAGGCTTTTATATTGATACTAAGTATTGAACATTAGTGGGGCAGGAGAGATTGGTGCAATAATGAATGTAACTAAAGGTAATGGCAAGTGTAGGGTATTTCTTAAAGATTTAGATGGCACTACATGGCAATTATTTTCATTATCGCAAAATAAAAATGATGGAAGTATTTATTTGGGGTCGCTTGAATTCACATCGTTTGAGTGGCTGACTTTCAAATTGGAAAACGACGAACTAAATCCCTTCAAACTTACCCAGAACTCAGACGGACACTTGAGTATTCATGCTTCAGGACAAACTCGGATTACTTCGAGTGAACACGATGAGAAGTTGATTGTTGATGGACACCATTTGCTTAAAAAAGTCGAGAAAGATATAAGTTTACGGCATCTATTTACGATGTTCCCAAGACAACCAATCGAGAATCCTAAATCAGAAGCAGGCGCCAGAAAGAGTGATGTAATAATCAACACTACAAAAAAATTACGGCCTTTTGTAATGTTGGCTTATGCACTGCCCCGAGTTGGACTTAATGTTAACCTTCAAATGTCTTTTTGTATAGACGATTTAGAACCAGAAGATATCCCTGGGATTTTAGGAATAGTAACCTTCCCATTGATTCATCATGATATTTTTGTAGTTATCTATAGAACTAAATTCATGAACGACTGGCCCAAGAAACATATGCTTCAGTATGCAGACGGAGTTATTTTGCCTATGTTTTTCGGAGAAAATGGGAGAAAAATCAAAGTTAATTTTGTGATGCCTGATTTTTCTCTTAACAATAAAGAGCTTTCAATAAAAATCAACTGCGCAAGAGAAGATTAGGCAAGTATTAGTAGTTAAAGTATTGGAAATTCCTATTCAGCAAACCAAGGTTTTATACTGGTTCCTTTTTCCATTGAGTACATATAGAAAATAGGAAGCTCTGGAAGAATATCATTTAGTGCACTGCTACTATAGGTCATAAAAATATGTTTTGGAAAATTTTTTGCTGCCGCACTTTTTTCGATTTGGTTTTGATTATAGTACAATTTTGCCCCCAAAGCGTGATCTGAAGACCTCTTATAGTGCTTGCTTGAACTCTCTTTAAGAATCTCCAAGACTCTATCGTTGATTTCCAGTTCCCTGGATTGAATCAATAACTTATCATAGTCAAGAGGTGCAATTTCGCTCATACAGAGACAGTTAATTTTTCTTTCAGTGGCTAAAATTTTTACTGACGAGTAATATTGCTGAATACCGCCTTCGGAATATCCGTTTAATACAGCATGAGTATCGGTGAAAACTAATGTAAATTCCGCTCCCGGCTTATATGCTTGCTTTATTCTATCATTAATATTCTCAAGCATATTTAGGGCATCGATTTCCTGCTTGCCGGCTGTATTTTTTTCGCCCTTGCCCCAATAGAGCACGAAAGGAATCGGAGTATTCTTGCCGACCGCTTCCTCAACTACTCTCTCTATTCCTTCTTCATCATTTGGCTGTTCTCTTTTGAAAGACCATGTGTTAAATTGCTCGATAACCTTCTGGCTTAAACTCTTGTCCAGCGTATTAACCTTATTTACAGCCGTTCGTCGCTGATTGAATGCTGCTTTTAGATAACCAAAGTCCTTATAAAAGTTAAAGTAATAAACCTCTTCTTTAGTCTCCAAATTCCACTGCGGATACTTTAATTTACATTCTGACAGCTCCTCGTCGGATACTTTTGAGCTAGCGATATCGTAGAACAGCCCGCCAATCTTCTGGTTGCCTTTGTAGCCAGCTCCTTCACTTAAAACTACCTTATCTCGATCATAAATATAGTCAGGAAGTCTATCTTCCATCGCTTTTCTTAGTATGTATTTTGTGATCGTCTTTTCTTCGGTTTCAACTATTTTGTATTTTGCGGGAATTTGCATCACAAAATCAGCTAGGTCTAAATCAAGAAATGGAACCCGAACTTCAGTGGTAAAAGCCATAGAGGTTCGATCTACCCTTTGCAATTGAGTTCTATGTAAATCTTTTATAAATTGTCTGGTTCTTTCCTCAATTGCTTTATTATCCAATCCTTGGGTAAATTCTGGATAACCGGCAAAAATCTCGTCAGCTCCCTCTCCGCAGAGAATAATTTTAAATCCCTTTTCTGCTGCCGCTTGCGCGATGTAATAGGAAACAGCAGATTGTCTTATCATATTAGGCTCAAAACTTTCTGTCAGTCTTACTATTTCCGGTATGCTTTTTGACAGTTCCTCTTCGTTTGGCGGCTCTTTAACAACATATTTGATATTATTTTCCTCGCAATATTTTGTAGCGACAATTCTATCGGTAGCATCCTTTGATCCGACTATAACTGCCGTAACATCATTGTGATATTTAAGTGCGGTTGCCAGCACTGCGGTACTATCGATTCCACCACTTAGATAAACGGCAATGGGCAAATCAGTCTGTACCCTTCGCTTTACAGCTTGATCAAATAATTCCCTTGTCTTCTGAATTAATTGCTCTTCGGTAGTATCGGAATTGATATTTTCTGGAACTCTCCAATAGGATTTTAACTCGCCATTGGTCATATAATGAGCCGGCGGGAAAAGTTCTATTTTATTTATCTTTTCTATTGGTGAAATTGCTTTTATTTCGGAAGCGAAATAATAAGTATTATCGACATCTTTTGCGTAATATAATGGTTTAATTCCAAAAGGGTCTCTCGCTGCAAAGAAATTATTTGTCTGATTGTCGTAGATGAAAAATGCGAACATCCCCCGAAGCTTTATCAATAAATCTGATCCCCAGGCATCATATCCATTAACCACAACCTCAGTGTCGGAATCAGTATGGAAGGCAAACCCCAAATTTTCCAACTCTTCCTTTAATTCTTTATAATTATAAATTTCTCCATTAAAAACGATTGTATATCTCCCGTCGGCACTTGTAATAGGTTGTTTAGCTCTTTCTCTGTCAACTATAGCCAACCGGTTCATCCCTAAAACGCAGACACCAAAGCTCTCACTTTCATTGAAGTGATTATTCTCGCCTCTGCAGGCTATTGCTTTTAACATTCCTTCTAATTGCTCAGAAGACTGATTTTCTTTGCCTATAATGGCACATATTCCACACATATTAATCCTATTTTAGCATTCTAATTTTCATTTGTCAACAATATTACTTGACATTTTACATATTATAAGATAAAATACGACTATGAAAATGCAAGAAACATTACAACAACTTGGTCTTTCACCATTCGATTCAGAATTATACCTAGCGCTATTGCGACAAGGTGAATCGCCAGTGGGCAAGCTTATCGAACAAACAGGGTCTCACAGAGAGCTTGTTTATGGTGGTTTACGGCGACTCGAGCAGGAGGGGCTAATTCAATCGGTTGAAAAAAAGAAGATTAAGCACTATCAAGCTTTTGAACCTGATATTTTAGTTAGAAAGATACAGGTTCAGGCAGAACTAGCAAAAAACGCTTTGCCGGAACTCAAGAAGATTCATAATCAAACCCCCTTAACTGTTAAAATTTTTGAAGGGCCAGAGGGTTTTGAAGAAATTCAACGGGATATACAAGCTTCATTAAAGGATAGCGATGAATATTATGTCATTGGAGGCTCTGGGGGGGATTGGTATTCGGTTACTCAAGAGTTTTATATGAAGTATCGCAAGCAATCTCTTAACAGAGGGATAACATTGAAGTCTGTTACTTATAATGGAGAAGCTGAGGGCATTGCTGAGAAAGAACCCGACGGGTTTTGTGTGGTTAGAGTATTGCCTGAAAGTTTCCCCGCTCCTTCAGCCACCAAAGTTTATGCGGATAAAGTTATTATTCAAGTCTTTGGTGAACAGCCAATCGCTATTATGATTAGATCTGAGGCGGTTTCAAAAGCTTACAAGAACTATTTTCGGACGCTTTGGAATGTTGCGGAAGTATTTCCAACAAGCTAACCATATTTTAAAAACTAAAGTTCTATGTCCTATTAAATTATATATCAAAATCTTTATTCAACCTAGCTAATTCACACATTCTTAAGGATTTTTGATTACGGGGGCAGTTTTCTTGAAGGTTAATTGGATTTACTAGGTCTTTTTATCGCCGTTTCATACTTTATCATACGAAGCTTATGCCGACTCCCAAATCTTACCCGTCACACCCTCCTTTTTGGCCTTTTCGATAGTCGTAAATTGAATTTGAAGGTCTTCCGGATTATCTTCGTCCTCCAAAAGTTTCCTTGTCATTCGTTTAGTATAAATCAGCGTTGAGAGTGTCGGGCAGATGATCATGATAGAAGGAAAGGGGAGTTCTTCGGTTGCCTCCCAATCGCCTTCATAATAGAGCCTGATGATGTCCTTGACTCTTTTTCTAATTGAGTAGCGAGGAAGAGTTGGGGGCAGAACCAAGAAAAGAAAGCATAAGCTTTTTGTTCGCTTGCTGGACTTCTTTGTTTTTTGTCTTTTCATAAGAAGATCCGGCTTTATTTCGGACAGAAAGTTGAAGCGGTATTCAGGATTAGCTATGTCGGTAGCGGTCGCTACAAAATATGCCAGTTCGTACTCTCCCTCTTCTTTGCTCTTTTGAGCACATTCCTTCAGCTGGAGAACTATATCCCCAACTAAAATGCACTGATCGATAAAACTTTCAGAACGATCTTTGTCGCGGTAGCGTTTTTGGAGCACTTCAAGCGAACAATCATCCTGCGTCTTCAAGTATCTGATCCCGTTTAATCCAATATAGTAGATGGCCGGTTTAGTATTTTCTCCGAAGTTAGTTGAATAGATCCGATTGATGTACTCTTTTTGATTTAGATCTTTTAGCCAGTCGTTGATTCTCTTGTGGTATTTATGATTTAAAAATGTTTGTATCTGAATTCTGTTTAGGAATCTGTATTTATATAGAAGTGTTAGTATTTCTTGTTGTTTTTGGGTTATTAGTTTTGTCATAGTTTTTTAGTTAGTTTTGTTTGCGATTATACTGTTGTTACCTACCCCGACCTACTCCCTTATTTGTAAAGGTAGGGGACAAGATAATTTAAAGTTTACTCTCAAAATTGGTCATTTTCTGTATCAGCTCGCTGATACAATTAAATACCCGATCTTTCCGGCTGTCAAGCGTAGTGTTCTATGAGTTATCCACTCTTGACGCTAGTATTATATGCCTAGTATACTAGTAATATAATACTAGTTAGGAGGGCGTATGAATAATGGTCAAGAACCTTTGGAAGGGGTAACGTTTAAGACTTTGGAGAACTCTTTTTACATCTTTCCAGAGTCACCAGAGGAAAATAAAGTCCAAAAAGCTCGGGCGATTTTGGGTGAGATCGCCAAGGACATGCCGGACGAAGAGCTAGCCGTTTATATTACTCAATTCCAATATTTATTGGATAGCTGGCTAAATGAATACGAAAAACAAACATTTAATAATTTAACTCTAGCAGAGTTATTAAGGGAGGGATAAATGAACCAATCTATTTTTAGCCAAAAACCAAACAAAACAGAACATGCGGTAATGTACATCCGTGTTTCAAGCGAAGAACAAATAGAAAACTATTCTTTGGCAACACAGGAGGATATTTGTACCAAAGAGGCGGGCAGACGAAAACTGATAGTTGATCAGATTTTTCGAGAGGAGGGTCGATCAGCAAAGACCATTGCGGGCCGCCCGGTACTTTTACAAATGCTCGAATATTGCCGAAAGCACAAGAAAGAAGTCGGTGCAGTGATTGTTTATCGACTTGACCGCATTTCGCGCCAAACTGCAGATTATTTGGTGATCCGCAAAAAGTTGGCTGAGAGCGAAATTAGTTTAATTTCAGCTTCGGAGCCAACCGGCAACAGTCCGACAGAAAAATTTGTCGAAACAATGCTGGCCGGTTTTGCGCAGATGGATAACGATGTGCGAGGAGAACGAGCTAAAAACGGATTACGGGCTCGATTTCTTTCGGGGTTACCCTCTAGTTTGGCGCCTTTGGGCTATTTAAATGAAAACGGCTATGTGACCAAAGACCCAAAAACTTTCGATAAATTAAAAGAAGCATGGGAGCTTATGGCGACTGGTACCAAATCACTAAGAGAAATGGCCAAGATCATGGATGAAAGGGGTATAAAAGTTCAGTATCGAACCGGCAGGGAATTTAAGGTTAAGGCGCAGACAATTCAGCGAATGTTTCGCAATAAGTTCTATACTGGAAAATTGGTATCCAAAAAGTATAAACAAGAAGTTCAGGGGCAGCATACGCCGATGATTACAGAAGAACAGTTTTATCGCATCCAAGCCATTCTGGACGGGCGAAATGTTAATATTGCCAAACCATTTGCGAAGAAAAATCGTGATAACGAAGATTTTCCGCTGCGCAGAATTGTTAAATGTAGTGGTTGTGGGGCATCTCTGACGGCTGGTTGGAGCAAAGGTAAAATGCAGAGGTATGCATATTACTTTTGCCAAAAATGGTGCGGCAAAGGCCATTCTGTGCCTATGGAGGAACTTGAAGATGCAACATCAAAGTTGCTTGATAGTGTAAGTATGACCGATAAGGCACTAGAATTAACAGGCACGTTTCTTCGCAAAACTTACTACCAAAGAGTCGCAACATTGCAAAAAAGACGAGAGCAAGCCGATGACGAGCTCAAGAAGCTCTATGAAACCCGCCAGGCCTTGATTGAAAAGAATTTAGCTGGCATCTATTCAGATGATATATTTAAAGAACAAAACAGAATTTTAGAACAAAAAATCGCCACAATCCAAATAGCGAAAGATGACGATTTAATCACAAAGTATAACATTGAAGATGTGACAGTTTTTATTCGCGAAAAGTTCAAAAACTTGGCGAAAACTTATCAAAATTCAGACTTACAACAGAAGAGAATGCTCTTGTGTTCAATATTCCCATCAGGACTGGTCTGGAACTATCCTGGGTATTTGAACACCGTAATTAATCCGTGTTATAAGGTCATTTTGAACATGAAACCCGAAACTGTCACTCTTGGTCGGGGAGAGAGGACTCGAACCTCCGACCCCCGCGTCCCAAACGCGGTGCTCTAGCCAACTGAGCCACTCCCCGAGATTTAATCAACTTACTGAAAAATAATACATAAAAATCGAAATAAAGTCAATTCCGAACAACGGTCTTACATATATTTTAAATTTTTATCACCAGCTTGACAAGAGGTGGGCAAAGTAACTAGAATGGTCATATACCCATACCATAGGTAATGGTATTTAAATTTTTTAAGGAGAGAAATGGATAGTAAAAACGAAAAGACGTTAATCAATTTTAAAAAAGCTCGGACGCACATTGATAAAATTATCAAAATGATTGAAGACGGAGAGTATTGCATCGATGTAATGCAGCAAAATCTTGCCGTTGTCGGCCTCTTAAAATCTGCCCACCAAATGTTGATGGAAGGGCACTTAAATACTTGCTTTAAGAATGCAATGAAAACAAGCAACGAAAAAAGAAAACAGGAAATGATTCAAGAAATTCTAAAGGTTTCAAAGTTAGCAGGAAAATAAAATGTCGAAGAAAAACAAAAAATTTAAATTAAAAAATACTGAGTCGGATCAAATTCAAGCAAATAACCCGGCGAATAAGACAACTATTCCAATAATGGGAATGCATTGCCGTTCTTGCGAAATTCTAATCGAAGAAAAGCTCAAAGAGCTTCCCGAAATTAAAAATGTTCGAGTTAGCTATAAAAAGGCAGAAGCAGTAATCTATTCAAAGCATTCATTGGACCTATTAGAGCTGGACAAAGTAAATCGAGCAATTAGAGAGGCGGGTTATGATGTGGGAGTTGATGATCCGAAATCTTGGATTAGCAAAAATCCTTCAGAGTACTATGATTTATTTTTAGCGCTCATCATTCTTGTAAGTCTTTACTATTTTGCTAAGGGATTGGGTCTTTTCAATCTCAGTTTCGGTTCAGGCAAGCCTTCCAGTTTACTGGTGGTTTTAATTGTTGGTCTTACAGCCGGTATTTCAACCTGTATGGCGTTAGTGGGCGGATTGGTTTTAGGTATTTCTGCTCGGCATTCTGAAAAGCACCCCGAAGCTACGCCAAGCCAGAAATTTCGTCCTCATCTCTTTTTTAATTTAGGGAGAATTTCTTCCTATTTTTTGCTCGGCGGAATCATTGGATTGATCGGAAAAGCTTTTCAGCTTTCCGGGACGTCTTTGGGAATTCTAACGATTGTGGTGGGATTGGTGATGCTCTTGATGGGTTTACAACTAACAGAGCTTTTCCCAAGGTTGTCAAACGGCGGTTTAACTCTGCCTTCTGGCATCGCGAAACTTCTTGGCATTAAAAAACATCACGAGAGAGAATATAGTCATACAAATTCTGTGATTGTCGGCGCTTTAACCTTCTTTTTACCCTGCGGTTTTACGCAGGCGATGCAGCTTTATGCCATGAGCACAGGCAACTTTCTTTCCGGTGCTCTGATTATGGGGACCTTTGCTCTGGGAACTGCGCCTGGGCTTCTTGGTATCGGAGGCTTAACCTCAGTTCTAAAAGGCTCTTTTGCCAAGAAATTCTTTAAGTTTGCCGGAGTGCTTGTTGTCGCTCTTTCGCTGGTTAATATTTCAAACGGCGCAAATTTAACTGGATGGAAGCCATCTTTGAAAAGAAATATTGGAGCAGAGAAGTCGGCAGATGATCCAAATGTTACGATTGAAAACGGAGTGCAGGTTGTGAAGATGGATCAATTAGCCGGCGGCTATAAGCCGAACAGTTTTACAATTCAAAAAGGTATTCCAGTCAAATGGATTATCAACTCTAAAAAGGCTGACTCTTGTTCTGCCAGCATTCTGGCCCCAAAAATCGGTGTAAAGAAATTCTTAGACCCGGGTGAAAATATTATAGAATTCACTCCAAAAGAAACGGGGGAAATAAAGTTTAGCTGCAGCATGGGAATGTATACAGGGAAATTTATAGTGGTTGAACGTAAAACTGTTGCTCTTCCTGCGAGCGAAAATAATCCTACCGGCAGAGCGGCCCCGACAGAAGATCCTAAAAAAGAGCAAGTTAATCCGCCTCAGGCACAAGCTTCTCCTTCTGCGCCCAAACAAGAACAGCCAACCTCAAATTCTACGCCTCCGGTAGCCGATATTCAGGTTATAAAAACGACTTTTGCATCACCGGAAAAGGATATCACCCCGAACTTGTTTAATGTAAAAGTTAATCAGCCGGTTCGTTTTGAAGTAACGGTCGAAGCGGATGGGGAAGGCTGCATGGGTTCAATAATGATCCCGGGCTTAGTAAACAAGCCGGAATTTTTTAATAAGGGCGAGAATATTGTCTTTGAGTTCACACCCACAAAAAAGGGAGATTATGACATTACATGCGCTATGGGAGCGCCCAGAGGAATACTTTCGGTAGGATAGGACCAACAACAACATTGAATGGCCTAGGGTATTGACAGCAACTTAACATACCTATACCCTAGGTGTAGGTATAATAAAAAGGAGAAAAATGGCTAGTATAAACTTTAAGCTGACGGGTCTAACTTGCGGAGCCTGTGCTAAATTGGCGCAAAAAAGAATTGCAAAAATCGATGGAGTAACTAACTCGGTTGTAAATGATGATGGAAGCGCGGAAATTACCTCAGAGAAGCCAATTACAAAAGAAGAGGTTAAAAATGCACTTTCCGACACTAATTATAGTGTTATTTAAATATTAGAAGGATCCGCACTTCATCGTAGCTCAGGCTTTAGCCTGCTTGCGATTAAAGCACGCTGAAGCGTGGCCTACAAGAGAAAAGGACAAATATGAAAAAAGAACTAAAATTGAATATTACCGGAATGCACTGTACTTCTTGCGAAAAGATTCTAACTGAAGAGCTGGGTGATCTGGAGGGAGTCGAAAAAGCAGAGGTTAGTTATGAAAACAAAAATGCTAATGTTATTTTTGACGATGATAAAGTTAAGCAGGAGAAAATTCTTGAGGTAATTGCAAAAGAAGGATATAAAGGCGAGATCCAAAAAGAAGAATTGCCGGAAGATTCTTCTAGTTTTGTTGATACGATTAAAAATAAAAAGCTTCCGCTCGGCAAACCCCTAAAAATTAAACTGGAATCAAAAATTGAAGCTGAAGGAAAAATTATTACCGACGAAAATGGAGATCCTGCTTTCGAGGGGAAAATTAAAAATGATAAGACAGCTGAATTCAGTTTGCCGGAAGAAATCGAACCTAAAGGTTTTATTGATCGATTTGTGAAATCAGTTAATTTTTCAAATATTTTTGACACTGTCATCGGAAATAAAGGGGCGGTATCTCCTTCTGGCGCCATTGTTGGCGGTGGAGAAGAAATTCAAAGTCCAATATCCAATGTTATGGATTTAACAGAACACGGATCCGATAAAAATAAAAGAGTTTCACTTTCACTCTCCGGAATGCATTGTTCTTCTTGCGCCGGTATTATTGAACGTAGCGTTAAGAAAATATCTGGCATAAGAGAAGCCAATGTGAACTTTGCAGCCGAAAAGCTTACTGTTACTTTTGATGAAACAGTTGCAAAAGTCGATGATATTATTGCAGCTGTTAAAAAAGCAGGCTACAGTGCTACTTTGATTGACGCAAAAGATACTGAATTTGAGACAAAAAAGAGACAACATGAGATTAATTCTCTTTGGAAAAAATTTATTTTCAGTTTTATCCTCAGTCTTCCGATGCTCTATTTTATGCTGCTCGATTTTTTTAAATGGCTTCCTGGCGCCGGCTCATTACCTCCTTACTTCGGCTTAGTTTCCTTAATATTAGCCACTCCTGTTCAATTCATTATTGGAGCCGGTTTTTATAAAGGAATGTGGTCAAGTCTTCGGATGAAGACTTTTAATATGGACTCTCTGATTGCGATCGGCACTTCGACCGCTTATCTTTACAGTTTGGTTAACTATGTTAGCTTCATAACTAAGAATCAAACTTTAATTGGACTGGACGGAATGAAAATTCCCGAGCTTTATTTCGAAACGGCTGCCTTTTTGATTACATTTGTTATTTTAGGCAAATGGCTCGAGGCTAAAGCAAAAGGACGGACTTCAGATGCGATAAAGAAATTGATGGGGCTCCAAGCTAAAACAGCCAGAGTGATTCGCGATGGCAAGACCGTTGATATTTCTATTGATGAAGTTGTTCATGGCGATACTATCATCGTACGCCCTGGAGAAAAAATACCTGTTGACGGTGTTATTAAAAAAGGGTCTTCGGCGGTTGATGAATCAATGGTTACAGGTGAAAGCATTCCTGTTGAGAAACATGAGGGAGATACTGTTGTTGGTGCGACTATTAATAAAACGGGGAGCTTTGAATTTGAGGCCACAAGAATAGGCTCGGAAACAACTTTGGCCCAAATTATACGGCTGATCGAGGAAGCGCAGGGTTCCAAAGCTCCAATTCAAGCATTCGCCGACCGGATCTCCGCTTATTTTGTTCCGATTGTAATTTCCGTAGCCATACTCACATTTCTAATTTGGTTTATACCTCTTAACGCCTCATTATCATTTGCTTTAATGGCTTTTACGGCTGTTATTGTGATCGCTTGTCCTTGCGCACTTGGACTTGCTACACCGACTGCAATCATGGTTGGCACCGGGAAAGCGGCTGAACACGGGATCTTAATCAAGGGCGGCGAACCGCTTGAAGAAGCCTGCAAAGTCAACGCTATCATCTTTGATAAAACAGGCACCTTAACCAAAGGAAAACCGGAGGTGACGGATATTTTGACTTTTTCTGACGCGGATGAAGATGAAATTTTAACAATATCGGCAAGCCTGGAAAAGTCATCGGAGCATCCTTTGGCTGAAGCAATTTATTCATATGCTGAAGAAGAAAACATTAAGTTTGATGAAGTATTTAATTTTAAAGCGATACCGGGGCACGGCGTCGAAGGGACAATTAATAAAACAAAATATTATTTCGGTAATAGAAAATTAGTTACCGATGTAGTTGGCCTTGATATCGAGAGGATAAACAGAAAGCTAACTCGTTTGGAAGAGCAGGGCAAAACCGCCATGATCTTGGCATCCAAAGAGAAGGTTTTGGGCTGCATCGCCGTGGCTGATACAGTCAAAGAAACTTCTCGCGAAGCAGTCGAAAAACTTGGAAAGCTTGGAATTGAAGTCTGGATGATTACCGGTGATAATGAGCGGACTGCTAAGGCGATTGCATCACAAGTTGGCATAACCAATATCTTGGCTGAGGTCTTGCCGGAAGACAAGGCAAACGAGGTAAAGAAATTGCAGGAGTCCGGAAAAGTAGTTGCTATGGTGGGAGATGGCATTAATGATGCTCCGGCATTGGCACAAGCAAATCTTGGCATCGCGATGGGCTCGGGTACTGATGTGGCAATGGAGACAGGCGGAATTGTGATTATTAAAAATGATCTTCGCGATGTTGTTAACGCGATTGATCTTTCTAAAGAAACCTTCGGCAAAATCCGCCAAAATATGTTTTTCGCTCTTTTTTACAATGTGATCGGAATTCCAATTGCTGCCCGGATTTTTGTTTCTTACGGTTTAGTCCTAAAGCCAGAATTGGCAGGGCTTGCGATGGCTTTTTCTTCAATCTCTGTTGTAACAAACTCACTTCTTTTGAAATATTTCAAACCTAACAAGAAAAATTACCTGTCGATGCTTGCTCCGATCGTTATGGTTATTGTTTTCACCCTCGTTTTCCTTGAATTCGCCCGCCTGAGCTCAGGCATGGCGAAGTAATTAATAAACGTAATAAGAGAAGAAAAAATGTCGAATTATAATTCGGATAAGCCAAAAGACTATACTGGATGGATAGTGGCGGGCATTTGCTGTTTGTTAATTGTCGGTTTCTTCATAATTCTGCTCACGACCGGAAACAAAAAAAGTAAAGAATCCAACAAGGGCATTTTCTCTGCTCAGAAGGCGGTAGTGTATAAGACTGCAACTTGCGGTTGTTGCGGGGTTTATTCAAAATATCTGCCCGAAGAGGGAATGCAAACCACGGTTAGAGACATAAGTAGTAATGAATTGGACCAGATGAGAGTTAAATTGGGGATTCCGGATGACCTTAAGAGCTGCCACATAACTGTAATGGGAGACTATTTTGTTTCCGGACATGTTCCCGTTGAGGCGATTTCGAAGTTAATTACCGAAAAGCCGGATATTGCCGGTATCGCTTTAGCTGGTATGCCCTCCGGTACTCCAGGAATGCCAGGACCAAAGACCGTAAGTTGGAATATTAAAGCCATTGGAGCTGACAAAACTGTTTCAGAGTTCATTAAACTTTAACATTAAATGAAAACGATTCAAAACATCCTCAAGTTGTTTTTGGCGGTTATCCTAACTCTTTTGCCTAAATCCGCATCGGCGCACTGCCCGCTTTGCGTGGCAGGGGCCGGCATTTTAGCTGTCTTTGCTACTTCTATTGGGGTTTCCACGGTAGTAGTCGGGCTCTTCATTGGTGCATTTAGTTTAGCTCTTGGCATATGGATATCTCGTTCGATAAAAAAGAAGTATTTTAAATTCCAAGACGCTCTAGCATCAATTATAATTTTTATCTCTACTGTTGTGCCGATTATGCCGCTTATCGAAGAATATAGGCCTTTATATATTTCTTTCTATGGAAAATACGGGACGTTCTTGCACAATACTTATCTTATAAATCTCTACTTATTAGGCACTGCGATTGGAGCAATCATCCTTTTTATTTCACCTTATTTAAGTCTACTGCTAACTAGAATTAGAGGGAAGAAGCTGCCATTCCAAAGTATGATTATTACTTTTGGTCTCCTCATAATTATAGGATTATTTCTTCAATTTATTTTTTAAAAAGTAGGAAAAGGTATGAACAAAAATTTATTAATATTCTGTTTAATTATTGTTGGAGCGATTCTTTTTTGGTTTTATCGCCAAGGTCAGCTTGGAATAATCCTTCCATATTTCTTAATAGCACTTTGTCCGATAATGCATCTTTTTTTAATGAAGGACATGCACCAAAAAAGTGATCCAAACAATAACAAAAAACATAGCTGTCACTAAGGAGCAATTATGAAAGTAACTTTTAAAACAACTCTAGAGGATATTTTAAAAATCAAGAAGGGTTCAGAGATATTACAACAAAACGGCGTGCCATGCCTAAGTTGTCCACTGGCTTCACAGGAGCTTGGCGTTTTAACAATAGGCGAAGTCAGCCAAATCTATAATCTTAACCTCGATAAGATTTTAGATCAGCTAAATCAGCAGAAATAAAATGATAAATAAGCAATCAATATTTAGGCCGTTAATATGACAAAAATAACTAGAGCGACTATCCTTCTTTTACTTGCAACATCTTTATTAATGATTGCTACCGGTTTTCTCACGGCAAAACCCTATCTTTTGCCTGGCATTAATTATGATGTGGTACGTTTACTTCACACAAAGATTGCTCCAATGATCCTTTTGCCTCTTCTTTTCCTGCAGTCTTTAAATACAGTAAACAAAATAGCAGAAAAAAGGTTAGGCGGCGCTAAAGCATTAAAATTTATTTGCTGCGGTGTTATAGTGCTGATCTATTTGTTTTTTGCGTACGCTTTGTTCGCAAAGCAAAATAATCCAAACGTAACGAGAAGTGAAAATGAAGTTGAATTAACGACAAAACAGGATGCTGATTCCTCTCAAAATAAACCAGATCAAGAGGATTCATTCCCTTTGGAAATAGTTTTAAATGCTTCCTTAATATTAGAACATAATAAAGAAAATGATTGCTGGCTTTATATCGATGACCTAGTTTATAACGCTACAGATATCTTGAAATAT
Organism: Patescibacteria group bacterium; assembly: GCA_023484645.1. The sequence continues at coordinate 49,685 of JAMCZZ010000041.1, read as the reverse complement.
CATTCGGGAGGACCAGACAAAATACTGCCTTATTGCGGAAGCGATGCAACCAAAGCGTTCAAATCTAGGATTCACTCTGAAGGCGCAAAATTATTATTGAAACGCAATTTTATTGGGAAATTAAACGAAAAAATTCCTGCTTCTGCTATTAATGATTAAGCCGATTCTCTTGTCAAAAATAGTTAACCAACTAACTTTGTCTCAACTCTTTTGAGCATTACCGCGTTGGTGGCGACGATTATTGACGAAGCAGACATCAGAAGAGCTGAAATTTCAGGTCTTAATAAAATGCCGAAAGATGTATAAAATAAGCCTGCGGCAACCGGAATTGCAAGTATGTTGTAAATAGAAGCCCAGAAGAGGTTTTGTTTCATCTTGCCGACTGTTGCCCGGCTTAATTTTATAGCTCTTACGATATCATACGGATCGGACTTCATTAAGACGATGTTGCCTGTCTCAATTGCCACGTCAGTTCCAGCTCCTATTGCAATTCCGATGTCCGCTCGAGCGAGAGCGGGGGCGTCATTAATACCGTCTCCCACCATAGCCACTCGCCTCTGGCGAGAATTACTAATTTCAAATTTCAAATTTCTAATCAAATCCCAACGACCTAATTTCAAATTTTCTAGTTCATTTAATTGAAGTGCTTTAACTACAAGTGCTTTTTGATCGGGTAAAATTTCGGCTAGAACATTATCAATCCCGACTTCTTTTGCGATGGCTTTAGCCGTCCGCTCGTTGTCACCGGTAATCATCCAGACTTCGATGCCAAGTTTTGTTAACTCGGAAATTGTTTTTTTGGCATTTGATCTGACCACGTCGGCTGCCGCCGCAACGCCGGCCAGTTTTCCATCAATCGATACCAGCATCAAAGTCTTGCCTTCTTGAAGGAGCCGATCAATATCATCCTTCAATGGACTAATATCGATCTTTCTTTCTGCCATCAATTTCATCGTTCCAACCAGAATATGCTTGCCTTCAACAGTTGCTTCGATGCCCAGTCCTGCCAACGAATTGAATTTCTCGACTTTTTCCGAATAAGAAATATGTTTTTTCTTCGCTTCTTCCAGGATGGCCAAGCTTAAGGGATGGCCGGATTTAGCTTCAACGCTAGCCGTAAACTTGAGCAAATCAAGCGATTTAACCCCCGAAACTGGGATCATGTCGGTAATTTTGGGTTTGCCTTCAGTTAGAGTGCCTGTTTTGTCTAGCGCTATGGCTGTAATACGGGAAGTATTTTCCAATGTCGAAGCATCCTTTATTAAAATATTGTGCTTAGCACCAATACCTGTGCCGACTGCGACCGCTGTCGGAATGGCCAATCCTAGTGCGTCGGGGCAAGCTATAACGACTGCGGAAACTGCGAAGGTGAGTGCGGTTAAGAGCGTAGCTCCGGCGAAAGTGTACCAGCCAAAGAAAGTGGCCAAGCCGGATCCGATGGCCAAAACAACAAGCCAAGCCGCTGCCTTGTCAGCAATTCTCTGCCCTGGAGCCTTGGAATTTTGAGCAGTTTCAACTAACTTGATGATTTGGGCAAGAACTGTATTTGAGCCAACTCCCGTTGCTTTAAATCTTACCGAACCTGTCTGATTGACCGAACCCCCGATAATTTTATCGCCAGTTTTCTTTGCGGCAGGTATCGATTCGCCGGTTACAAGCGATTCGTCGATCGAACTTTCTCCTTCAATAATTTGTCCGTCAACCGGTGCTTTGTCACCGGGCTTAAGGACAACAACATCGCCGGCAACGATTTCTGCCGTCGGGACGCTTATCTCCTTGCCGTCTCTAATTACATTTGCTTTAGGGGGCACTAGGTCAAACAACGCCCGCAGGGCATCGGAGGTGCCTCGCCGTGACCGCATCTCCATCCAGTGCCCGAACAAGACAAAGGTAACCAGCAAGGCAGCAGCTTCATAAAAGGTTTCGCCTCCAACAGTTAAAGTTAAAAAGACGCTAAAAAGATAAGCCGCCAGTACACCGGTGGTAATCAATACAGACATATTCAACTTTTTATTCTTTAATGAATAATATGTTCCGGTGATAAATATTGAACCGGCCCAGAAGACGATAGGAGTAGTTAGGATGAATAAAATCCAATTCACCGGTATGGGCGCCGGCAAGCTGATCTTGAGAATATTTGCGCCGACGGGAGAATAGAGAAAAATCGGAACCGATAGAATGAGGGAGATCCAAAACCTCCGTTTCATGTCGGCTTCCATTTCCTTCGCCATCTCCGGACTAGTCATGGCTGCTTCATGGTCCATGTGGCTCATCTTAGACATATCATGTCCGCCTGCCCTGAGTGAAGTCGAAGGGGCATGTTCAGTATGATCCATTTTAGGCATTACCATTTCCTTCTGCTCGTGTTCTTTATGCCCGATCTTGTGCTTCATGTCATATTCATACTGCTTGGCCTCCATGTCGCTGCCACTTGAGACTGTCAGCTCCTCCGCTTGGCAACACAGGCAATTTTTGTCGCAAGTACAGTGTTTTTTGCTATCATTTTCATGTTTCATTAAAAAATCCTCCTAAATATATTTTAGTCCTAGGAGGATTTTTAATCTATAGGAGCGCTTCTATTTATTCAGATATTTCCAAAGAGCGGCGATGCCAAAAATAATCAGCACGATAAACAAGATGTAGATAAGCCAGCCAAAGAACATGAGCGCCCCGCCATTCCCTCCCGCCATCATACCAGAATCCATTCCCATCATAAGATCTCCTTTCATTATTGATGATAATCTTTTTAATTATATTATTATAGAACAATGCTGATAAAAGATATATTTAGATTTCTACATTTTACAACTCTGGCCGTGATTGCCTTTTTCCTCCTTCACAATTTTTCCGTCTTCAATATTAATAATCCGATGGGCGACATCCTTGATCCGATCGTCATGGCTTACAATCACGATCGCTTTTTTCTGCTCACAGGCCACCGAGCAAAGCTGTTTCATTACTTCATGTCCGATTTTAGAGTCTAGATTGGCGCTTGGCTCGTCGGCTAATATTAATTTCGGGTTATTTACTAGTGCTCTGGCGATTGAAACTCGTTGTTTCTCACCGCCGGATAAGTCGCGCGGGAGATTTGAAAGGCGGTTTCCTAACCCCAGTTTCTCCAAAGCTTCTTTCGCCTTTAAAAAGGCTTCTTTTTTCTTAACTCCGGCAACGATTAAGGGCACGGCCACATTTTCCAGTGCAGTTAAAGAGGCTAATAAATTAAAAGACTGAAAAACAAAACCCAATTCTTGAAGGCGGATTTTCGGCAGTTCTTTCTCGGATAATTTGGTGATTTCTTGTCCATTTAGAAAAATGCTGCCCGAAGTCGGTTTGAGCAAAGCGCCAGCCATGGTGAGAAAAGTGGTTTTGCCGGAACCGCTCGGGCCCATGATTAAAACTATCTCGCTTTCGTTTACTTGAAGCGATACATTGTCTATAGCCTTAACTTCTGTATGGCCCGAGCCGTAGATTTTGCTGATGTTTTTTATATCCAAAATCGCCATAATTCCTCTAATTCTTAAATACTTCAGCGGGGTCAATGGAAAAGATTCGTTTCATCGGGATGTAGGCGCCGATTAAAGACATAAGAATAGTTGCTCCAAAAACCCAAAGCAAATCGACCTGACGGATTTCTGTCACAAATGAAGAAACAATGCTTTCTGATAGAAAACTAATGACATATGCAAGGAGAGCGCCGATAATATATCCTATTACTCCGGAAACGAGAGACCCTATAATAACCGTTTTGAATAATTGGCCGTTGGAAAGGCCTATTGCTTTCATTACCCCGTATTCACGTGATTTTTCGATCGTGGCCGAGTATGTTGTAAGCCCAATAACGGCAGTGCCGACAAGCAAACCGATTGCAACTAAAACAGCGATAATTGGCAGAAAACTTTCGGTAACCACCTTCTGTGAGGCGTCAACAAATTCTTTTTTAGTTAAAACCTTAACGTTTTCCTGCTCTATATCAGCTTTTACCTGAGAGGCATCGCTCCCGGACGCTAATTTCAAGAGATAAAAGTTGACTTTATCGCCCAAATTAAACATTTTCTTGGCTTGATTGTAGCTGACATAGGCATATTTAAAAGAAATAACATTGCCGCCGCTTGAAATCCCGCTGATCTCTAAGGTTTGGCCGTTAATCTCGAAAGAATCGCCGACTTTTAGCTTCTCATCTTTGGCCATCGATTGGTCAATAATTATTTGTCCTTCCTGCAAATTTTGCCAGCTACCTTCCTCCATCTTGAAAGGCTTGGTTACACCGCTTGCTTGATCGATTCCAACGATAAAAAGAGTCTGGTCTTTGCCTTTTAAATCAAACATAACTTGTCGGCCTAGATACTTATCGGCTTTTTCCACGCCATCTATTTCAAGAAACTTCCCCTCCAAATTATCAGGCAAAAAAGAGAGTGTATGGTACATATCGCCTACTCCTTCTTGCTCCACCCAAAGGTCTGCCGGAATGCTTTTGGGATAAGCGCCCATCTTTTCGTTGAAGCCTTGGTATACTCCATTGATAATAATGATTAAAAGGACGGCGAAAACCACTCCGCCAATACTGATGGCGAGCTTAGTTTTTTCTTGAAATAAATTTTTTATAGCAATAAAAAACATCTATTAAGGCTATTATACCAAATATATTGAAAAAAATAATTTGTTATCTGTTACGGCTTCTGTATAATACTAACGGTAATATCTTATCTAACGGAGCAAAGCATGCACTTTTCTGGTTCTAAATTTGGCAAAAGCCACTCGACGGTCATCGACCATGCGGTGGATATGGTTAAGGCGGCAAAAAAAATGCCTTGGGTGTCTAAGATTGTTTTTGGAGAGATTAAACAGTGCAGTAGCGGCCCGATCCGCTATGATTTTAAGATATTCAAGCCGGCATTGAAGTAATGGTGAGGGGGCCGAGGACTGTGCAGAAGATCGCATTAATTACGAGCGACAGAGAAGAGACAAAAGAAGAGTTGAAAAAGAAGCTCGGATTGTAAAAAGATTAAGCCATTCATTTTGGGTCGAGGTTCCGTTAAGAAAATTTTCATAAAAAAACTGCCGACCAATTGATTCGGTCAGCAGTTGAAGTATTTTTATTCTCCGTTAAGGGAGAGGTTAGGCAGTTTCCACTTTCTTTGTTGTCTGTGCGATAGCATAGGTTATCACTATTACGAGGATAGAGATAACAATAGAGACAAACCCAAGTCCTGTTGCTATCCCAATTCCCTGTAGCCGCGACGAACTGAAAGTGAGTGCGTGGCAAACCGGCCCAGCAATACCGCTGATTATTGCCAACATGGCAGCGATTAAAAATCGCGTTTGTGCCCATTGGATTTCAGCTTGGCTCAGTTCTGAGCTCTTACCCTCTAGGGTTAGAACAGAGTCACTGAGTAGAATGTTGCTTGCTACCCACAGCACCAAAAAGATGTACATCAATATTAACGTCATGACGATAGTCCCCCTGAAAAATCGTAAGATTGTTTAGTGCTAGCCTGATAATATCATTATTACTGAAAATGTCAATCTACGCATACTTTTTCTGCTGTATTAAAATCCAAAAAAAGCCAAGTGGCTTTTTTTGGATTACTCAGTAATAATGCTGTTATCTAATTTTGCTCATAAAGTCACTACCAGCATTCATCATACTTCGACCTTGGTCAGATAGGGTGTTGCCATTAGTCTGCAATTCTTGGCCTTTTTGCATTAGTTCTTGATCTTTATATTGATTGCCCTTGTTTTGCATGAACTCTCCATCCATCTGCATCATCTTGCCCATATCTTCCATCGTGGTTGCGCCATCTGTCATCATGGTCGCCTGATTTTTCAAATATTCTTGCGGAGAAGTCGCGGGTTGGCTTGGCATATTTTGAGAAAGAGCTATTCCGGTTATTGTTAAAATTCCGATTCCAATTATCATGATTAGTATTACTAAAGCTTTTGTAAACATTTTTTTCATAACTGTCACCTCCTTCTTTCAACCTTAAAGATATCGAATTTGTGTGATCGAGTCTTTGGCTTCAATCCACAAAATTAAAATTATTATTTTACTTAGTCGACATATTTTTTCCTAAGAAATAATCATCATCTGTACGAAATATTAAAATTGTGCTATTATTCACACACGCTAAATGATGTGGCGTAGAAGGTGGTGAATATAGATGACGCTTGATAATCTTTATACTGCATGTGTGGGATTGACCAATTTTCAGACTGAGACTATAGGGGGTCGCGCAAGTGAGTGCGAGACAAAACTAGTGGCAAGAGTTTTGCCGCTGGTCGACCATGATAACTTCGAGGAGTTTATCGACACATGGCTCTGTAGTAACAATGAAGGTGGTGTAGCAGCTGTAGCAACACATGTGCTTCACAACATCGTTTTGCGCTCCGACTTGTTTAGGAACGAAGTAGTCCAGAAAAAAGCAACGGAACATCTTCTGGGTCTACTGAATTACCCTCATCCGGCAATACGCAGCAGAGTTGTAGCAATCTTGTTCTTTATGAAGGCCACTAAGGTCTTGCATGATCCAAATGCTGTTGCTGCCAGACTCACTCTGATTCAGAATACCGAGTCCGATCCTGTCGTGAGAGAGGCAATACACGAATTTCTTCATCCGACTCCGCGATGATTCCCCAGCTGTGGCGGCGATTTCTACCGTCACAGCTCAACCCCCAAAATTAATATTTTAAATACACAAAAAAACACCAAATTAATTTGGTGTTTTTTTGGTACCCGCGAAAGGAATCGAACCTTTGACCCACTGCTTAGAAGGCAGTTGCTCTATCCACTGAGCTACGCGGGCGCATTGTAGTATCTACTGTCCGCCCTTTGGGCGAGATCTCGCTCGCCGAAGGCGAAGCGGAAGCTACGCGGGCATGGTACCCCTGGAGGGATTCGAACCCCCGCTACGACGTCCGAAGCGTCGCGTGATATCCACTTCACTACAGGGGCCTATATCAACTTTCTAACTATCATCTCCTGCCATTTCTGGATCTTCCAAAAAATTTCGCTTTTGGAAATTTCTATTCTGCAACAACCTTTATAATTTTCATTTTTCTTAACTAAATGCGGTGTTGGCTTGAAAACGGTTTTTTTAAAATCACTTATCGAGATACCTGATATTTCTGACCAGAATAATTCGCAATTTTCCTTTTCGTATACTCGATGAATGAAAATTCTCATGCCAATATCGATTTCCTTCACTTTTAATACATCGCGCAGCCATTTTAAGATAAGCTTTATCATTTCTGGATCAGAATTCATAAATTGAAAACATCTTGATCTTTTGGCGCCCTCTGCCCAATACAGACATATTCCAGGGATAAAAAGTTCGGTTTTAATTAGATTAACAAATTCTTTAGCTGCTTGGTCTTGAATATGAGAAATTCTTTCAGTAGCTTTAAATTTGTTTGTCCATGCGCCTTTAATGCGGCCTTTTGCTGCACCGGAACTGATTTTCGATATAATTCTTGCTCTATGGTCTGGGGTTAATTCAATGTTTTTCAGCCATCCAGACAACGTACCCTTGGACAAATTTGGAATAATCTTTCTTATTTCATTATAAGACAAGCCATTCTGTCTAAGCTCAATTGCTTGCCTTTTTTCAATTATTCGTAATTTCATTTAAACTGCCCTCCGTATATTCATCATAGTATACCTTGGCAGTTTATTCAAATTTCTAATGGGGCGGCCAACGGGAATTGAACCCATGACTCCAGTGCCACAAACTAGCGTGATAACCACTTCACCATGGCCGCCATATTATTTTTTACCCATAAACATTAACATAATCTTGCTCAAAAGTAAATCCGTAACATTTAAGGTTGAGCTTATTTTGATTGACAAGTTCACCTGATTTTTATATAGTATGATGTTGTTCTGACGAAGGGAGGCAGAAAGATTGAAAGAACGACAATTAAGGTTAGGAATACTACCGACAGCAGGTACTACCTGGTCACAAGATTGTGGTTGGCTTCCGACCACGCATGGATTACTGAGAATAAACGAAATTGTGAATGCATTGAAGCTAGGCAAGATCAGTGCGATTGCAATTATCGGTGGGAGCCGTTTAGGCGGCACCCCAAGCGAAGCCGATGTTTATACTAATTACATACGTAAACATTGGGAAGAGGTCGCAGTATCTATTGTAATAGTGGATGCTAAGGAAACCTGCACGAACAGAGATATTCCGGCTGCAGCAAAGTTGATAGATATCTACTTTGCTTCATATGGAATTCATTTTCGTCAAGAAGCTCCTATCTGGGTTACTTCATACAAGGAACATCTTGATCGTATTGAATTCACTCTGAAGAATCTTCGTTTCTCTGATATCGAAAGACAAGAGAGTGGCGAAGAATCTTGCTACTTTGGTTCTTATCCTAATGTTTCAGCGGCTATAGAGTGGGTTCTGACGAGTATCACTAAAATTGATCCAGAATGGAGATGGCTCGGCTGTCCACTTGTATGGCTTGCCAACAAACGTCTCTATGAGACGTCGCGTGAGTGACCCCCCTCGGGGTCACTCAAAACACCTCACTGAATGTGAGTTTTTTTGTGGCAAAAATTTCTTAGTGCAATTCTATTCCAGGCAGAGTTCTATTTTCTTCTTCTTTTCTTAATTATTGTAATGTCTTCACCCTCATCTTCTCTGTACTCATGAGCAACGCTTTGCCCAGTTTTTCTTTCATCATACTTTTTCATACTTCTCGAAGAATCATATGATATGGCTTCAAGAACCGCGATAAGAATTACCGCTCCAATTATGCCCCAAATGATGTTTAATAACGATATTGCGCCGGATGTTAAAATCGGCCCGATCCCAAAAACGTCCGTAAATAACCATACTCCAAGAATAGAACCTAAGATTCCAATTATGATATTAGCCAGTATCCCCTGCCTTGTTCTCATTATTAAACTGGCGATCCAGCCGATAATGCCTCCAACAATAATCGTAATAATCCAAGCCATTTTTTCTCCATCCATATTAATTAATTTTAAGTATAAGCGCTCCCACGAGCTGGTTCATTGGAGAATGATTAAATTTTTATTTAAAAAATGATATTTCCCTGTTTGTTATCATAAACTCAACAATATGACTTTTATAAATACTCCTCTTTTAATATGCGAATAACGTGAACCTGAAAGGCTGAGCTTGGTGAAAAGACCGGGCCATGTTATAAGTAGTTATAATCGAATTGGACTGAGCGCCCATTTTTTTGTGAAAAAATATAAAATTATCCGGTGTTGTTGTCAATGGTTGATTAATCTTTAATTAAGTAAAGGAGTTTAAAAAACAAATGAGAGATGACACTTTTTTAAGTGATCGCTTAGAACTTTTGTGGAAAAAATATTTTGCTGATGTTTCTAAGTCTAACAAAGTACATATAAAATTTGGCAGAAAAGCAGTGAAAAGGCTAGGAAGTATTCGACAAAAAGTAGATGGGACGGATACGATTATTATTTTGAACGGTTATTTCAAAGATAAGACAGTACCAGACTATGTTGTCGATGCGACCATAATTCATGAACTATGCCATTATGCTCACGGATTCTCTTCCCCTTTGCCTCAACTTTCTCGTTTCCCTCACAAAGGAGGCTTAGTTGATAAGGAATTTTACAGACGCGGTCTTAATGATTTGCTCAAAATGGAAACAGAATGGCTGAATAAAAATTGGTTTAAATATATTGTAAATAATCAATAATAAAAAAATCCCTCCATATTAAAAAGCGGGGGATTTTTTTATTGGGCTTTTTTGCTCTTTCCACCCTTTTTGCCTGCTCGTTTTGCCTCTGAGGAAGTAAATTCATGAGCGGTTCCCTTCTCATGGGAGGCTTGTCCGCCTTTTCTGGCAATCTCTTTTCTTTTTTCCTCACTCATTGAGGCAAAACCGCGCCTACTTGTTTTTTTATTTGCCATTTTTACCGCCTCCTTTATTTAAGTATATGGAGCAATTTTAGGATCCCGATCAAAATCACAGCCCCAATAATTCCCCAGACGAGTCCCCAAATACTAAAAGTTCCGGCCGCAGCAGCTCCGCCAATCCCGAGCCAGTCATAAAAAATCCATTTGCCGAGAACCGAGCCGATTATGCCCACCACAATATTCCAGAGCAGACCCTGTTCGTAATCCGTGCCCATTATTAGACTGGCTAGCCATCCGATTATGCCGCCGACAATTATTGTTATAATCCAACCCATTTTGTTTCCTCTTCCCTTAACTAAATTAAATTATTAAATTTATATACTTTACTTTAGTTCATCTATAAAAAAATTCATTAACAAAAGTTCTAAAAACAAAAAAATCGAACTCTGACAAGTGAGTTGCTAAAAGTATGTTTTTTTGATATCATAATTGTGTTTTTAACATGGATTGCTAGCTCAATTGGTAGAGCAGTGCCCTCTTAAGGCATTGGTTCTGGGTCCGAGTCCCAGGCAGTCCACCATGGCCTCATCGTCTAGTGGTTAGGACACCACGCTTTCAATGTGGTAACAGGGGTTCGATTCCCCTTGAGGCTGCCAAAAAGATCGTGATATTTATTATCGCGATTTTTTTGTCGTCGTTGCTTTTTTTTGCCAAAACGGTTATACTAAAAACGTTTTTATAAACAATTATTAATTAGAAATTACACCCCATATATCAACCAAAATGACGGATTTAATGAATTCAGCAATATCAAATAATTCTGTGATCAAATTATAGTTTGTTCTAATTTTGGCTGAGGGGTTTGAAAGGATCGAGATGGTTAACATAATTCTAGCTGCTGTCGCAGGGCTTTTGTCTGGCGGTATTTTAGCGTTTGTATTGTTTAACATTACTACAAGTAAAAAAATCGCTAGTGCCAAGGCAAAATCAGAAAAAATTATTGCCGATGCAGAGACGAAGTCGAAAGAAGTTCTTTTACAGGCCAGGGACGAAGCGCTTAAGGAAAAAGAAGAAAGCAAGAAAGAATATGAGTCAAAAACAAGGTATTTGGAAAAAACCGAGCAAGATCTAAGAAGAAAAGAGTCGAATATTGATCTACGCTTTGCCGACATTGAAAAATCTCGCCGAGAAGTCACGTCTAAAGAAAAACAAATTGAAGAGACTAAGCAAGCACTTAGAGACTTAAGAAAAAAGCAGGAAGATAGCTTAGAGAGAATCGCCAAAATGACCAAAGAAGAAGCCAAGAAAGTTCTTTTGGATTTAGTCGAGAAAGAAGGAAAAGAAGCTTTGGTTAAGAAAATAAAAGAAGTTGATTTATATGTGAAAGAAAATGCAGATGTGGCAGCAAGAAAAGTTGTTGTTACAGCGATGCAAAGAGTGGCTGCTGAGACAGCTGCTGAAACTACAATTTCCACTATTGATATTCCATCTGATGAGATGAAGGGCAGAATTATCGGCCGCGAAGGAAGAAACATCCAGTCATTTGAAAAGTTAACTGGTGTTGATTTAATTATCGACGATACTCCTGAAGCAGTTGTGATATCGACTTTTGATCCAATCCGAAAACAAGTGGCAAAAGTTACGTTGTCTGAATTGGTAAATGACGGCCGAATCAACCCTGCCAGGATTGAAGATGCTTTTGAAAAGGCTAAGAAAATTGTTTCAGCAGATGTTAAAAAGTCCGGCGATGAGGCAGCTTACGAGGTTGGAGTTACAGGATTGCCGCCGGAAATTCTAAAAGTTTTGGGTAGATTAAAATTCCGAACTTCCTTTGGGCAAAATCAGCTCCAGCATGCCATTGAAGTCGCCCGTTTAGGGGCGCTTATTTCCGAGGAGATTGGCGCTGATACGGCTTTAGTAAAGAGAGCAGGTTTATTACATGATTTAGGCAAAGCAGTTGACCATGAAGTTCCTGGTTCTCATGCAGTAATTTCAGCTGATATCGCCAGGAAATTTAAACTTCCAAAAGATCTGATCCATGCAATTGAAGCTCATCATGAAGATGTGGAAATCCAGACTGTTGAAGCGGCAATTGTTCAAATTGCAGATGCTATATCTTCGGCCAGACCTGGGGCAAGAAGAGAGTCGCTAGATCTTCACATTAAACGTCTCGAGGAACTTGAACGAGTCGCAAATTCATTTGATGGCGTTGAGCGATCTTATGCGATTCAGGCAGGCAGAGAAGTCAGAATATTTGTTAGGCCCGAAGAAGTAGACGATCTAACCGCAGAAAAGATGTCGAAGGAAATCGCTAAAAAAGTCGAGGAAGAAGTTCAATATCCTGGTCAAGTTAAAATTCACGTTATAAGAGAGACAAGAGCGATTGAGTACGCAAAGTAAATTTTGCTTTGCAAAATTTATATTTATCCAATTATCAATTTCCATTTTTTATTTAATTTTCAATTAATAAATGATTAATGGTTAATAGACGAGAAGTGATCAATGGTTAATAAAAAATCTATAAAAATTCTTTTTATAGGCGACATTGTTGGCAAACCTGGCAGGCGAGCGGTTGCTCATTTTATCCCTCAAATTAAAAAAGAGGAAGGGGTTGATTTTGTTATAGCAAATGGTGAAAATTTGGCTGCTGGAAAAGGAATGACCTTTGAAAAATACGATGAGATGATTAAAGCGGGAGTGAACTATTTTACTTCAGGTAACCACATTTGGAATAACGCTGATTTTATCCCCTGTTTAAACGACGCGAAAATAAAAGTGCTTAGACCGGCCAATTATCCCGTTTCTTCTCCAGGAAGAGGTTCCACATCGGTAGAAATTAAAGGGGTGAACCTAGCAATAATCAATCTTCAGGGTAGAGTCTTTATGAAAGATGATATTGAAAGTCCTTTCATTATCGGTAAAAATATAGTTGAGGATTATCCTGACTCTTTGATAATTATTGATTTTCACGCTGAAGCGACAAGCGAGAAGATGGCCTTTGGATACTATTTGGACGGCCATGTTTCGGCTATCTTAGGAACGCATACGCATGTACAAACGGCAGATGAGAAAATTTTGCCCAACGGTACTGCATTTATTTCCGATATTGGAATGTGCGGACCGGAGAATTCAGTCTTGGGTGTTAAAAAGGAAATCATTATTGAAAAGTTCTTGACACAACTCCCCCAATCACATAAAATAGCGAGTGGAGACAGTATATTTAATGCGGTGGTTGTTGAAATAGATAAAAATACAAAAAAAGCTAAAAAAATAAAAAGAATAAGAGAAATCTTAAAAAGTGAATAAGGAGAAAAAAATGAATAAAAATGAACTTATCAACGAAGTAGCAAGAAAAACTGGTTTATCCAGAAGGGAAGCTGAAGCTGGAGTTCAAACCATGCTTGATTTAATTGCAAAAGAAATCGCTAAGAGTGACAAAGTAACTCTTACTGGTTTTGGGACGTTTGATGTTGGAAAGAGAAAAGCAAGGTCGGGGGTAAATCCTCGCACGGGAGATCCAATTAATATTCCCGCAACAAAAATGCCTCGTTTTAAGCCTTCTAGAAGCCTAAGAAGCACAGTAAAATAATTCTCTAAAAAATATTTATTAAAAAAAGCCTGACTTATTTTGGGCTTTTTTTAATAGTTTATATATTTTTTGGTCGGGGACCCGGAACTCGAATCCGGAATCTCACGAACCCGAATCGTGCGCCTTACCGATTAGGCTAGTCCCCGAAATATTTAATAGAGCAGGCGATGCGCGCGGACTTTATCCCGATGAATATCGGGAAGGCTGTACTAATTTCCGAAAATAATACCATCCCGAGTATTTATAATAGCGAAAATATGTGCTAATATCTAGTCGAGACGCCGAAGCGCAGCGCCCCCATAGTTTAGTGGATAAAACAAAGGACTCCTAAGCCTTAGACCGTAGGTTCGATTCCTACTGGGGGCACCAATGTCAGTAATTAGTAATATAGAATGTTAATATTCAATGTCTCGTAATTCCAAACTTAATTTAATCAAGATTAAGAGCGCGAGAGTAGTAGCCGTTCGATCTTTTATAGCTCTTTTAAGTGTTGCCATTGGAGTTTTAATTACTGCTCAGTGGAGGTCAATTCCAGACAGGGTTACGAATCCGGTTGCGCCTTACTCAAGTCTCAAAGAAACAAAAGATTCCCTTTATACAGAGCAGTCTCAACTTAAAAGTGAAATAAAAAATTTACAACTTTCAATCGAAAAAGCGCAAAATCAATCTCAAGATGTTACTTTAACTAAAAAAGAACTCGCAGATTTAAGCACTAAAAAGTCACAAGCAGGGTTAACGAAGCTGAACGGAGAGGGTATTATCGTAACTTTAGATGATAGTAAAACTGGTCCAGCTACAGAGGATTCGATCGTTCATGCCGCAGATCTAAGGGATGTGGTAAATCTTTTATGGGAGTCTGGCGCCGAGGGTATTTCAATAAACAATCAAAGAGTGGTGATAAATACAGCGATTGATTGCATAGTTAACACTATTCTTGTAAACGATATTAGATTAACCACACCTTTCAGAATAGAAGCTGTCGGCAATCAAAGTGTGATGTATGAAAGAGTTTCCAATTCAGGGATTCTTCCGAACATTCATCAAAGGAAGAGTTTAGGATTAATCTTCAATGTCGATAAAAACAATGATATCACATTACCAGTTTTTGATGGAAGCTTCGAAGCGAAAACAACGGGGGGTAACTAATGTTTAAGAAAAATGATTACATCATCATATCAATTATTTGTTTTTTCTTAGGTATTTTTCTAATTTCTCAATTTTACTCTGGAAAGGAATATAAAAAAATTATCCAGCCTGAGAATAATGCTGTTTTAGCATTGGAAGTAGCGAAGCTTACTAAATCAAATGCTGATTTGAGAAACGAAGTGCAAAACTTAACCTCCGATCTAGAGTCTTACAAAAATTCAACGGAATCACGGCAAAAATCTTTTGATCAATATTTAGTTGATACTGAGCGATTGGATAGTATTAACAGTACATCTTCTAAAACCGGGCAAGGGGTTGTGATACAAATTAAAGGCAATTTATCTACTGCTCAGATTGTAGACTTAGTGAACGCGATTAAAAATATTGGAGCTGAAATTATTACAATTAATAACCAGCGACTGGTATTAAATACTAGTTTTGATAAATTTAGTAATCTTCAATATTATGAGATTGAAGTATTGGGTAATAGCAGTTTGCTTAAATCAGCGATGGAGAGAAAGGGAGGGATTGTAGACCAGATTTCCACAAAAGACATTAATTTTATTATTCAAGAAAAGGATAACATTGAAATTCCCGCCGGAGAACAGTTAAAATTTGATTATGCTAGAATCATTAAGGAATAAATAAGGAGGACTATGAATCAGTCAGTAAAATTAGACATCTCCATTTGGTCAATAGTTAAAGTTTTTCTGGTTGGTGCTATCTTTTACTTATTATTTTTAGTTAGAGACATTATTGCATTATTTTTTATTGTTCTAGTTTTTGCTGCTGCTTTTCGTCCGATAATAAACAGGTGGGAGAGAAAAATCGGACGTATATTTTCAGTACTAGCTCTACTTGTCTTAATTATTTTAGCGATTGTTTTGGTGGTTTACTTAATTGTCCCTCCGGTTATTTCCCAAAGTAGACAGCTTATTCAAAATATTCCAGATATTTTAGATAAATATTCTTTTATAAGAGGTCATATTCCTAGTATCAACGAAGGGATAAATACTTTTACGAAGAATATCGGCAATATCACAAATAGTTTCGTTTTAATTACAGCTGGAATTTTTGGGGGCGTAATTGCTTTTTTTGCGGCCATTGTTATGACGATCTATCTGTTACTTGATAAAAATGGCATTCCGTCATTCATAAGATCGGTTGTCTCTCCCAATCATCAAAGTGCAGTGATGGCTTTGGTTCAAAAAATAACTCAAAAAGTAGGAAATTGGTTTAGGGGGCAAATGGCACTTGGAGCTATAATCGGAGTGCTTGATTTGATTGGGCTATTGATTATTGGTGTGCCGTACGCTTTGACATTAGCCGTTGTTTCTGCTGTGATGGAGATTATTCCTACAATCGGCCCTCTCGTTTCAGGCTTGATTGCTATTTTAATTACCTTAAGTGTTTCTCCCATCAAGGCGCTTTTTGTTCTTATTCTATATGTGATTGTGCAGCAAATTGAGAATTCATTTATTGTGCCAAAAGTGATGCAAAAAGCAGTGGGATTATCTCCAGTTGTTATTATTCTTGCGATACTTACAGGTGCTAAATTACTCGGTGTTGTTGGAGCGATTCTTGCTGTTCCTATCGCTGCTTCGATTTCAGTAGTTGTCCAGGAATGGCCAACAATAAGAGAAGTTTATAAAAATAATGAATAAAAAACCCAAAGTTTCTAAACGAGAATTTTATAATAAAAAGGCCCGATTTGATTATCAAATTACTGATTCGCTAGAAACGGGGATTGCTTTGACTGGAGAAGAAATTAAGGCAATCAGGGCAAACAAAATTGATATGACAGGATCATATGCGAAAATACTCAACGGAGAAGTTTTTTGGATCGGGGCGAACATAAATATTGAGGGCGGGGACAGACAGAGAACTAGAAAATTGTTATTACATAGATCTCAAATCGATAAACTAATTGGTAAAACTGCAGAGCAAGGCTTTAGCCTAATTCCATTAAAGCTCTACTTAACTAAAGGAAAAGCCAAATTAGAGCTCGGCATTGGCAAAGGTATGAAAAAGTATGAAAAAAGAGAAAAATTAAAAACGAGGGATATTGAACGCGATATCAATATTAATTTGAAAGATAGAAAATATAATAAATAATATATTAAATTATTCTAATTAACCTAATTACTCTAATTATTCTAAACAAATCCCAATGCATGTAAATCCGAAATCCGAATATCTGCTGGTAAGCAGGAGTTTCGTGCTTAGTGCTTCGAGTTTTTTGTTTATTGATTAGATTAATTAGAAATTAGAGTACTTAGAAATTGTTGAGACTATATTTGCATCCACAATAATTCTGTCTATATAGATCGTATTTTTTGGAGAGTTCTATTGAACGGAGATAGCCGTTTTCTTTTTTAAAATCGGCCTCTAGGAATTCAACGTCGGATTTTTCAGCGATTTCTTTGCCGAGCTTGTTGATTATTGCTGAGTTCTTGTGTGGTGAAACGGTAAGAGTAGTAGTAAAATAGTCAAAATTATTATCTTTTGTCTGTTTAGCAGTATTGAGTAAGCGATTTTTTATGCAAAGTCTGCATCGGTTTCCGCCCTCTTTTTCGTTGGCATAGTCTTTAGTCAAAAGATTCCAACTTTGGTTTTCAGCCAGATACTTGTCATCAATTATTAATGGTACTGCTAAAATTCTAGATAATTTTATTGTCTCTTTTAATCTTTTTTCATGTTCTTCAACTGGCTCAATATTTGGGTTAAACCAAAAAAGTGTAATTTCAAAATCATTACTTAATTTTTCATACACAGCTGTTGTACAAGGAGCACAACAAACGTGCAGTAATAAAGATTTTTTAGCAATTCTATTCATTCTAGTTGATTTTTATAATTTCTCTACTATTCGGAGTTTTGCGCTTCTGGATCTGGGATTCTCCGTAATCTCTTGGTCTGACGGGACAATCGGCTTTTTTGTTAATATTTTAACTAGGGGTTTATTTCCGCAAGTACAAACGGGAGCCAATGGAGGGCAGACACAAGGATTTTCTGCTTTTCTGAAAGTCTCTTTGACTATCCTGTCTTCAGCGGAATGAAATGATACGACGGCAAGTCGTCCGCCTTTTTTTAAAGCACTAATAAAATCCAATAATGCATCGTCAAGTCTTATCAACTCTTGATTTACCTCCAGTCTTAAAGCTCTGAAAACACTAGTTGCAAAATGCTTTTTGCTTGTCGCCCGTACTTTAGTCGGAACAGATTCCTCTAGAATTTTCAGGAGATCTCCTACTTTTTCAATTGGACTCTCCTTTCTTGTTTTGCAGATATTTCTAGCGATGTTTCTGTAAAATTTTTCCTCGCCATATTCTTTGAGTATTTTCTCTAGTTTAAGCTGGGGGTAGTAATTCAAGATATCGAAAGCACTTAGTTTTTGAGTTTGATCCATTCTCATATCTAAAATTGCTTCTGAATCAGAAAAAGAAAAACCTCTTTCTTTATCGTCTAACTGCATTGAGGAAACACCTAGATCTATTAATGAGCCATTTACTTCGTCAATTTTCAACTCGGACAAAATATTTTCAATGTTCTTAAAATCATCATGCACAAATATGAACCGATTTTCGAGCTTTACATTTTTAATATTGTTTTTTGCTAATTCTAATGCACTTTGGTCTTTATCGATGCCAATGATTTTAAATTTAGAGATTGGAGCTTTGAACTTAGATATGATAGCAACGGAATGGCCAGCTAAGCCAAGTGTTCCATCGACAAAAAAACCATCTTTAACACTGTTGAGATAGGTAAATGTATCTAATATTTCATTTTCTAAAACAGGTATATGTTTCATGGGATTCATCAACAATTTAATCTACCATAAATTTGCATAATTGGCTAGAAAGGAACACGTGAAATTATTATTGAAATAGTAATAAATTTGATATAGTAGACACAGAATAAAGAAAGGATACCAATGGGAGAACTGGAACTGATTCAACAATTTGAGAAAGATTTTATTGAAGCCGGAAAAATGGCGATGAGGCTTAGGAAGGATGCAACAGTTGAGGATAAATTTGATTCCGGTATAAAAGACATCGACATTGTAACCAGCGCTGACCTAGCTGTTCAGGAATTCATTCTAAAAAAACTTGCTGAGTCTGAACTTAAGAATTGTGAAATGGTAGCAGAAGAGAATACGCCAAGCAAAAACTTGTTTGCTGAATCTTCGGATTTGGTAATTACAGTTGATCCAATCGATGGAACTATGCTTTATGCAAATGGTAAAAAAATGTATTCGGTAATAGTCATGCTCCATAATAAAAAGGATCCTCTTTATACATTTGTATACTTCCCAGAAGTAAATTGGGGAGTAAAAATTGTAGAAAAAGATTGTAATTTTTTTGGTGAAAAGCCAATTTTTCCAAATGTTAATTCTCATTCGAAAACAATTATACATTTTACTTCAGTGAATCCAAAAACATGTGCTCCTGATATTTATCAAGAGGCCATTAACGAGGGGTATAAATTTGTTGTCAGAAACCAAGTCGATGATGGAATAAGTTCAATAGGACAGTTTTTACTTGGTAAAGTTGATGGTTATTTTGCCTGCAATGGTTCGGCTGTCGATTGTTTAGTCGCCCTGCACTACGCTTTAGCAAATAATTATAAAATTTATCGGAATTTAGATATATCAAAACTCTCTCAAAGCAAACTTTCGGGAAAGCGCGATGAGTACAGAGGATACTATTTAGTGCTTTGCAGTTGAAAGTTCGAACATTAAATTATAATTAAACAAAAGAATATTAATTATGAGAAAAAACTATAAGTATTTAGACGTGATAATGGTGGTTTTTGTGGCGGTTTTATTGATCTCAAACATTGCCTCAACTAAAATTGCTAAAATCGGCTTTATGGCTTTAGATGGAGGGACGCTGCTTTTTCCACTAACTTATATATTTAACGATGTTTTAACAGAAGTATATGGTTATAAAACGTCGAGAAAAATTATTTGGATGGGCTTTGCCAGCACACTTCTCATGTCTCTTGTTTTAGGGTTGGTTGGCTTTCTTCCGTCGGCTGCAGGCTGGGATAATCAGGATGCTTACATGAAAATACTAGGGCAGACGCCAAGAATTGTAATGGCCAGTCTCGTTGCTTACTTTTTTGGCGAGTTCAGCAATTCTTACATTTTGGCTAAAATGAAGATATTAACCAAGGGCAAGTGGCTTTGGACACGTACAATTAGTTCGACGTTAGTTGGAGAACTGTTTGATAGCATAATTTTCGTTTCGATCGCATTTCTTGGAGTCCTGCCGAACGAGCTCGTATTTGAACTAATTATTTTCAATTATCTATTTAAAACTGCGATTGAAGTGGTGTTTACGCCATTGACTTACTTAATCGTAAATCGTTTGAAGAAAAAAGAATCAGAAGATTATTACGATACAAAAACCGACTTCAATCCTTTTCGAGTTGGTGCTTAGTGCTCATAAATCTTAATAGTTTAAAAAGAAGCATTTTTGCCTGCGACGTAGCCGCTTGACCAGGCCCACTGGAGATTGAATCCGCCAGAATCGCCGTCAACGTCAATAATTTCTCCAGCAAAGTATAGGTCTTTTACTATTTTTGATTCTAGCGTTTTAGTATTTATTTCGCTTGTCTCAATTCCTCCGGCAGTAACCTGAGCCTCTTTTAAGGGCCGTAATCCAGAAACTGTGAGAGTAAGATTTTTCATATTTAAAAGAATATTCTCTCGTTCTACTTTTGATATCTCAGCTGATTTTTTATTAACATCAATATCTGATAACGCAAGAATAACCTCGATTAGCCTTTGCGGTAATATTCCAACCAGAGCATTCTTGATTGCTTTTTTGCCGTTTAATTCTAAAGATTTCAAGATTGATTTAGCCAATTTATCTTTTTCTATTTCTGGAAATAAATCGATGTGCAACTCTACTTTTGAGTCACCTATTTCTGGAGCAATTTTTCTAGCCATCGACATAATAGATGGACCTGAAAGGCCAAAATGAGTAAAGAGTAAGTCGCCATATTTATGAGCAATTATTTTTTCTCTTTTAGCTGCCCAAACTTTTGCCTCCACTTTCACGCCTTGAACTTCTCGAACCCACGACTCTTTTGTTTCAACCGGTACTAAAGCAGCATAAATCGGCGTGATAGTATGACCCAAATTTCTAGCCCAAAAAAGACCGTCTCCGGAGGAGCCTAAAAAGTGGGCTGCTTTGCCGCCAGTTGTTATGATTAATTTTTTAGCGTTAATAACATCTCTGCTTTCCAAAATAACATTCCATGCTTCTTTTTTCTCGATTTTTTTAACTAAAGAATCAACCAGGATTGTTACTTTTCTTTCATTCAATTGGTCCAATAAAACGTTGATTACGCTAGAGGCTTGATTTGTCCTTGGGAATATTCGTCCCCTATCCTCCTCTTTCAATAGGAGTCCCAATTCGTTGAAAAAATCCATTGTTTTGTGCTGGTCGAACTGAGAGAGAACCCCGTTGACGAATTTATCATCGGCGCCATAAAAACGATCGGCAGTTACATTCTTATTAGTGATGTTGCATCTTCCGTTTCCGGTGGCTAAAATTTTTCTGCCGATTTCTGAATTCTTCTCCATTAAAACAACCTGCTTTCCTTTTTTGGAAGCAGCTATGGCAGCCATTATGCCAGCAGGACCAGCACCAATTATTGCAACATCATACTTTTTCATAAATATTATTATATAATAATACTACAAATAAGTCCAGATGCAGTATAGTAATTATTTGTTGTCATCTTAGAGTTAGTACAAAATAACCTTTAGCCGTAGAAATATTGAATCAAAATACCGGCAGTTATACTAAAGAAAAGAAGCAGTCCAAGTACAATAAAAGTGTTTTTGAGGTTTTTATTCTCTCTAAATAGCACTAAGAGCCCCAAACCTGCTCCTGCTGACAGTCCGGCAATGGTGGAGCCAAAACTTATTGCTCCTTTTAAATACATTTCAGTTATGGCAACCGACGCAGCGCAGTTTGGAATCAGGCCAATAAAGGCCGCCATTACGGGCTGGAATATTGAGTGACCTAAAAAGAGTCGAGGAATATTGTCATCGCCAATTCTAAAGAAAACGTAGTTTATAACAAGGGTGGTTGCGAATATAAAAACAAAAATCTTTGCAGTATGAATGAGCGGATGAATAATTATATCTTTAGCATTTAATTTTTCTCCCAACTCATGGCCGCAGCAGGCAGCCTCATCTATTTTATGTTCATGATGACATTCATGATGATCAAACTTATCAATGTGATTAAGTACTTTTTTATTTGATTTGCGGTAGAGTAAATCAACCGAATATCCGGCGAATAATGCCAAACCGATCTTGGTAAGAATTAGCGGCAGGATAATCTTGGCTTTTTCTGGTTGAGATAAAATCACAGGAATGGCTTCATCAGATGTGGAGATGTAGACTGCTAGCAGCGTGCCAATTGTTAGCAGCTTTTGAGTATATAATGCAGAGGAAATTACAGAGAAGCCGCATTGAGGAAATGCGCCAACCAGTGAGCCAATCGCCGGGCCGGCGCTGCCTGCCTTTTCGACTTTTTCTTTTAGTTTGGCGCTGTATTTATATTCAATTAACTCGATTGCTGCATAAATAATAAGCAGCAAGGGCACCATTCTTAAAGTATCAATTAAGGCGTCTTTAATTATATTGGTCATAAATTTCCCTGTGAGATTGTTGTATTACTTACAGCTTAATGAACTAGGGCAGTGTTAGTCAAGAAATGAGAGCTGATAATATTGAGGCCATAATATAAACCTATAAAGAAAGCCTAATCTTGTGCTTGATAGAGAAACATCCCTTTGTCTCTTTCATAGTTGTCCAACTGGCAAAAAAGAATTATGCTGGGAGTAGATAGGTTTAAGAACTCTAAATTAGGGAATAGAATATGAATCATTCATCAAAAATTGGGCTCAGTTTTGGCACAACCTCCGGCATTGTTACAACTTTGGGATTAATTGTCGGCCTGACTGCCAGCGAGGCTTCAAAAGCCGTGATTATTGGCGGCGTTTTAACCATTGCTTTTGCTGATGCTTTTTCCGATGCCCTGGGCATTCATATCTCCGAAGAGTCAGAAGAAAAACATACAAACAAAGAAATTTGGACTTCTACACTTAGTACATATCTTGCAAAACTTATTATTGCTCTGTCTTTTCTTATACCGCTAGTTTTCTTTTCATCGACGGTCGCCCTAATTATTAGTATTATATGGGCTGCTCTATTACTCACAATATTGAATTACTTTATTTATCCTCAGTATAAAAAGTGGCAGGCGGTGTCGGAACATCTTTTTGTCGGCATGATTGTAATTATTATTGGTTTTATTATCGGCCAATATATCAGAAGTGTTTTTTAACAGGTCATTATAAAAAGAAGAAATAGGATTTATGCCGGTTAAAAATCTCAAATGACAAGAGGGGAATAACTTACAAATTAAGTATTTCATCCCTATGACTATCGCACATATTTAAAAAAGAATAAGGAAGAGTATATTTTTCCGCTAAGCTTTTATGTAGATTTGGAAAATCAATCTTAAATTTGTCTTCAAGCATTTGCGGATGAATAAATCTGTTAGGATTTTTTAGTGCTCTTTCTGCCACTCTTCTTTTGCATTCATTATGATCAAGTAGACAAAAGAATATCTTGATATCGAACTTATTTTTTAATTTATTTAGCTGTTTAAAATTAAAATCTGAATGATTGACGCCAATTTCTAATAAAATATCTCCATCTTTTTTCGAGATCTCGTCATACAATTCCTGGTAAGCCTTATTGCTTAATTCTTTTGCGATAGTGCCATTTTTGTCTTTGTATTTCTTGATCTTACTGAAAACATCAAAAAAAGCAAAACCAGGCGCTTGATCGATAATTTTCTCAGCAAGCGTAGATTTTCCCGATCCGACGTGACCACAGAGAACAACCAGTTTTTTCATAGATAAATAATACAATATCTATTTTTATTATTACAGGGATGTTTCATACATTTCACTAAAATAGAGACATTTTTAGAGGAATTTCTGTCCAATACTACACTTTATGAGCTTATAAATAAAAAATAATCCCCATGACAAGGTGGCCATGAGGATGTATGAGCGCTCGAAAAAGGAGCCAGTTATATGAGGCACTTAATAGTTCGTGCCTCAACGGGTTATGCTTGTTCGGCGATTGTCGCCTGTAACTTTCTAATTCTCGCCTTGATAGTCGGGTAGTAGTCCAGAAGATGGTGCCGTATCCATGAGCGTTCCGATCTTTCTGGAAGTCTCTTCAGAATACTCAGAAATTCATTCTGGTCATAGCCTGCGGTTCGAAGAATCTGCAAGCTCTTTAAGTCTGCTTTGTACTCGTCTTGTTTTACTGCCCATCCCAGGTAAAACAAGACAAAAATGTACTCGGCAATCATTACAACTAAACCATTAGCTGTGAAGCTACAAAAAGCAATCAAAAAGGGAACAAAAATCCACCCCTTACACCCGATCAAGCAACGGCCGATGCTAAGACTGAGTTGCTCAGTTTCTCTTAGGCGGTACCCATTGCGCCGTTTGATACTGCTTACGATAAATGATTGCATAAGCAGGCTGTAAAATGCCACAAACATCCCAAACAGCATCAAGGCTAGAAGGCTCCGGATGCGAAAGCTGGATGCGATCGCGAGTACTAGAAGTATGTCCTTACTGCAGAACATTAATCTTCTGAATAGGTTGGAAAACTTCAGGTGCGCCAAGTGAGCAATTTCGTGAGCTATAACACCTGCAAGCTCGCCCTCTGAACTTACAAGTGTCAGTAGGCCCTCTGTAATAACTATTCGTCCTGGTTCGATTAGCCCTGCACTTGGCTCCTGATCGTCAACTATACCGACTATCAGTTGGCGTATGTTTGCAGCTTGGCAGGTTCTTATAACTGCTTGTTCTAGTTCGCCGTCACTAACCAATTGTCCAAATCCTCCTCCACGGAAATGTGCTTTTCAGCATAGCGATTATAACATCTTTACTGTTTTCGGTCAACAAAATCAGCCTTATCATATGAGCAGGTGTGCATTGCCCAGCTGGCAAAAAATAATTATACTGGAAATGTAAAAACTATAATTATGAATCGTTCATCAAAAATTGGGATCAGTTTTGGCACCACGCACCAATAATAAGATGGTAGCTCATGGCACAAGAAAAAAGTATATTATATAATATAAATAAGCGATCTAAATATTATTAAAACAACAAGCAATCATCTTATCGTCAATAATGAAATTGATTTAGAACTATCCCTTCACATGCATGTAAACAGAAAAAAGTTCAAGTTTACCTTAATTGCGTTGATTTTTATATCAATCGCATTTTTTACGAGCATTATTTATTACAATAATATTTTTAAAGCAGATGTGACGCCGTCGCAAAATGAAGCTGATCAAATTTTAATCCTTGTGAACATAAATAGCCCCGACTCAATCGAACTTGGTCAATATTATAAACAGCGCCGTGGCGTGCCAGCCGATCAAATTGTAAACCTCACCACCACAACAGAAGAGAGTATTACAATGACAGATTATAATAGCCAAATAAAAGAGCCGATCAAAACATTTCTTGACTCGAACAATTTAAAAGAAAAAATTCACTATATTGTCCCCACCTACGGTGTTCCCGTAAAAATAGATACAAACTATGCGGTTGACAGCTATCTCGCAGATGTATTTGATACAATGCAGACTTATGTTTTTTATAATAACAATACAGCTGCTTATAACCCGTACTATAAAGGATATTGGGATTCTTATAGCACGGGGCTTCATTTCGAGTCAAGAAATGTTTTGATCGGACACACTACTTATCTAGTAACTAGGCTCGATGGGGCATCTCTTAAGATTGCCAAAGGGCTGGTCGACAAAGCGATTTATGCCGAAAAATACACTGGTCCCGCCGAAAATAACCAAGCTTATGTTTATGGTCAGGCATATTTTAACAATGCACGAAGTGTGATTTGCGGCATTATAGGACAAGCTGGCTATAATTGTAAACAAGCCAGTGGATATCCAGCTTATGATTACTCTTACGATCCTAAGCTTATACCAAAAAAAGAATTGAGCACAGATTTAGGTGGAGACAATCCACTCTGGCTTGAAAGTCCGGGGAATGAATACTTTGATATATGGGGGAATTGGCGGCCGGGCGCATTACCATTTCACTTCCAATCCTATACAGCGCCGACAATTAGATCTACAAGCGGTTGGCGGAACTCTGTAGTAGCTACGCTTCTTGCTGCTGACGTAACTGCGACTGCTGGTACTGTGACAGAGCCGCTTGCAAGCGGTGTGCCTCAACCCGCCGCCTTTTTCGATTATTTCCTCAATGGTGACGGTACTGAAAAGCATTTTAACTTTGCTGAAAGTATGTATATGGCTTCTCAAGTAATAAAGTGGACGAACATTGTCATCGGAGACCCCCTTTACAAGCTTTCGGACAATCCTAGTACAGACAACCAGCCCCCAAAAATTGAAAATGTGGTTTCTAGCTGCACAAACAACACGGCAAACATATCTTGGAGCAACTTAACTGCCGCAGATGGATCACCCGAGATTTCATATGGTTCTATTGAATATGGACCAACAGATGCATATGGTACGACAATATGGGATGAGACTCCGCTTGAATATTTTGGAGTCTCCAAGAAAAACTATTTAAGTGAACATAATTTCAAAATAGATAATATTGATTGTGCTAGTCAATATTATTTTAAAATAAGTGCAACAGACCCAGAAGCAAACAACAGCTCTTATTCTTTTGCTTTTAACAATTCTAAATTTGAGTTCCCACCTTTAATAAAAGTTACATCTCCGAATGACGGATCATTTGTATCTACTTCCTCAGTCACAATTTCATATACAGTAGATGGAAATGCTAAGACCAAGATCTTTTCCAATCTTTTGGTGGGGGAAAATCTGCTGGAAATAGTTGAGAATAATGAAAACTATCCAGCTTTAACTTCTACCGTCAACGTTAAGATATTTTATCAACTACTACCTCCCTCCATAAGCATTACATCATACGAGGACGGTTCTGTTGTATTGGATCCTTCCGTCGCCATTTCTTATACAGTTGACGGAGAAGCAAAGACTAAGACTTTTTCCAATCTTTTGGTGGGGGAAAATCAATTAGAAATATTGGAAAGCAATAAAGAAGATGCAAGTATAAACTCAACAGCTAAAATTAAAATAATTTACAAACAGCCTCTCAATCTTGTTCCTGCCAATTTCTCTTCTGGCTGGAATATGATCTCTTTTCCTGACCTTAGTGCTGCTATTACTGATAAAGCTTTACTTCCTGGCACATATAAAATAAGAAGTTATAGTGGGGAAAGCAATAGTTACATAAAAGGAGAAGCGAATGATATTATTCTTACACCAGGGACGGGCTATTGGATCAAGATAGATAATGTAAATAATATTGCAGGTAAAAGATATGCTCTAAATCAAAAGTCTTCTATCGAGATATCAGTAACTAAGGGCTGGAATCTTTTAGGAAATCCTTATCAATCAGATTTTCCGCTGTCTAATCTGATTGTTCGATATAAGGATGGTTCGACTAGGCCATATGTCGATGTTGTAGCTAGAAACGAAATATCCGGTTACGCATGGAGCTGGGAATCTAGCTCAAAAGAATATTTTTGCATAACCTTAAATCCTGATAAATATAAAACATCAGCCCACAAACAAACCGTGATCAATCCTTATCGGGGATTTTGGATCATAGTGAAAAGCGATCAAATTAGCGGCATGATATTTAATAAATGATAAGGAGTGAATATGGATAATAGTAAATTTGTTGAGTCCGGTTTAGTAGGCGGAAATCAAAACAATCGAGGAAATGTGTCAATTAATTCTTCTGCTCCGTCAAACTCTTCGGAGGCTAAAAATAAAAAAGAACTTTCTAAAAGAACTAGTAAATACCCGCTAATCTTATCTCTGATAGCAAACGTTGTATTAGCCATAATTCTTATCAATTTAGTAAAAAATTATCAAGAACAAAAAGCAATTATAAATAATAAAACAAATTGTATGACTTGTCCGGCTACAACAACGGCTGAGCCAGTTTTGGCTAACTGACTTTCGGGGCTAAGGATGATTTTGAAATAATTTCAACAACAGAATTTTAACTTAAAATCAAAATTGTTATAAAATTCATATTGATTCTGGGGGGTGTATTAGTTTTTGTAAAAAGACTTTAAAAACATATTTGCAAGCAAGCATGGATCATGATTTAATGTGAAAGAATCATAAATAATTCAAAACTAGTATGTTGGTAATGCATCCAAACAAATTTCTAAGGAGAATATGAGCGAACGAATGATGGTAGGCGGAGGTCTTGAACAAGAGAAGGGCCATGAAAATATTTTTATGGACAATCTTTTAAAAGTGCCGCCGGCAGTTGTTTTAGAAATTAGGGCCAAGTATGAAATTGGTCCAGAAGATTCTTTTACTTATAAGATTTCTACACTTACCACCAGAATAACACTTTTAGAGAAAGAGTTAGAAATCGCATTAAGGCAAGCCAGCAACTCAAATGATCCGGAAGCCTTTGACGACAGCGAGGTTTATAGGGCGGAAATTTTGGCCGCTAAAATGCAACAAGACTCAGTAATTAAAGAAGAAAAAGATTCATATATCGCTCAGAAAAGAAAAACACTACTCTCGGATGCAGGCAGAAAAGGTGCTTTCACTCGGCAAGTCAATCGTTTATCAAAACAAATGTCGGAGTGTATCAGTCAAGGAGACATCTCGTCAGACAGATATATAGATATTTCGGAGCGTTTTAAACTGGTCCGAAAAAACTATGATGATTCTGCTGGCAAACTTGATAGAAGTAAAGAAATTTTTGATAGATCAAAATCAATGAGCGAAGAAGAGGTAATTTTCCAAAAAGCTATCAAGGACGCGTTTGAAAATAAACCAGAAGATTCAAAGCTTGAGGAAATTGTTGAAAATCATGCAGATACGGCAGATAAAAGACGGCAGTTTCAAGAAATTAAAAATGATCATGGGTTAAGTCGCAAAGCGCTGAAAGAAATTCAAAATGGGGGAAGAATCTCTTTGTTTAAAAAAGTAAGTCATAGAATAAAAAATAAAATTGATGCAAGTCCACGGTTGCAAAATGCGGTTACAGTAATGAAAGCGGCAGCAATTGCCGTGCCAGCACTGATTACTGCAGGAAGTTTATTTAGCGACTTTATTTTACATGATAATGTACCGGAACATCATTTGTCATTTGATACAACGCATTCTAATAGTTTGGACAGGCAAAATTTAAGCAAACCAAGCATCTCAAATAATCAGGATAATCATGCTCAAGTAAAAACAGTTCATATGCCGGAAAATCAGCCGGTTGATACGCGAAAGAGTATTGCGAGAAGTACGGACAATCAAGAAAAAGTCTTGCCCTACAAGGTTGAAATTCCGCCAATCAAAAATGAAGAGGCAATTGCTGAAAATAGTCAAATCGAAATTAACAGCGATATTGATGGGTCAAGCAAAGTAGATACTGTTGAGACTCCATCTTTGGTTGTTAAGGAATCAAATTTAAATGAAGAGTTAATAAAAATGGCTTCTGATAAAGCGGAAGAGATGGATCTTCCTATTGAAACGATAGAACAAATTACAGGTCCGGATTTCGAAAAATTCAAAGAAATTTATGAAAAAAAGCAAGTATTTCTGATGCCCGGTCAGGATATTGTTCGCGAATCGATTATTGATTGCTTATTTAAAGGATTATAAAATGGAAGAAATTTTGCAACTATTAGATAAGTTAAATATTGATCCAGAAGAGAAAAAGAGCTGGCAAGAGTTTTTGCCGGAAATGACTGAAGATGAATTGCAGGAATTCAAGTCTATTTTGTCTGGACAAGTATCTCAGAGAACAAAATTGAATTTATTACAAAAAGCCGAACTCGTTCAACTTCTGCAAGAATGGCACAAACAATAAATACATTATGGTGGAGGTGAGGGGAGATTAACACCACTCTAAAAACCGACGGTTTTTAGTATTTTCCTGTACGGGAAACCCAGTTTTCCCGACCCCTTCCTCGGTGCAACTCCCATACTTAATCAACAAAAAAACAGCTCTGGGAGCTATTTTTTCATTGGTGGAGGTGAGGGGAGTTGCACCCCTGTCCAAAAGGTTAAAGACATACTATCTACAAGTTTAGTTCCGGTTGAAAGTTTGAGTATTGGATAGAATCGGAACGAAAAACCAATATTCTACCTCTAGTAAATCTTAAGATAAATTGCTAGAGAATCAATAAATCAGCAACTCGAATTATGACACCCGTTTACTCGGAGTCGAGTAGCCCAAGGACGGATGGTTGGTGCAATTAAGCAGCAACTGGCGCAAGAGCAAATCCTGCAAAAGCAGTCTTTACTTTGCTAACAAATGAGTTTGCATTTGTAATTTTTGTAAGGTTTGAAAGTGGCTTACACACTTACTTGCAAATATGTTTTTAAAGTCCTTCTGTCGAAGCTAATACACCCCCATGATTTCGAGGCAGCTATAGAACAATATAATAATCCGGGATCAGTGTCAAGGTTAGTATTTATTTAATCTTCTTTGAAGTGTTCATTATCTCTTCCACAAAATTGCCGACGAAACCCCAGCCTTCAATTTTGGAAAAAATATAAATTAAGCCGGCTGCGAGGATGGCAGAACCAATAAAAAACCCAAGTCCGTAAAAAATTCCTCTCAAAAAAGCCCATCTAATACTGGCGGATTTTTCTGTAGCTTTTGTTAGTTTTTCTATTGAGTCATTCAGCTGATTTTCTTTTTCTCCGCCGGAGGCGGACTTCATTTCGTCTTGCATTTTTTTCCTCGCAATAAAATTAAGTCAATTCCTGATATAATTATTATACTATGTTTTTTATTGAAATAGCTATCTTGATTGTAATATTGATCGAAATTTTTTGGCTTGTTTGCCTGATTTTTGCTCAGCTTTTCGGTGCTCCAACTGTTTACTCAAGCAAAAAAGCCGTCATTGATACCTTGAAATTAGCTGGTTTGGAAAAAGACGAACTTTTAATTGATCTGGGCTGTGGTAACGCCCGTGTCCTTATCATCGCAGCTAAAGAATTTGGAGTGCGGGGAATTGGTGTTGATCGCTCGCCTTACTGCTTTTTAAAATCAAAATTAAGCGTTTTGCTGTCGGGTCAAAAAGATAAAATCAGAATTATTTTCGGCAATTTTGAAAAAGCAGAAAGCTATTTGCCGAAAGCTGATGCAGTTTACTTATATCTACTTAATTCGGCAAATATAAAAATTGAAAACTGGTTATTTAAAAATATCTCAAATAAAACTAAGATTGTATCGTTAGCCTTTACTTTTAGTAAGCACATACCTAAAAAATCTATATTTACAAAAACGCTAGGTAGAAAAACGCAAGCTAGTCTCTATCTGAAGAATTAGAATAAATGATAGTGAATTTAAGGTAGGGCTGATCTATTTTAATATAGAGGAAAAAAGTATTGACTCCACTACGTTTCCTCGTTCTCGTGGTCTACGTCCACGCATCACGACCTTACTTCGTTAGGGGTCTGCGCCCCGACTTGTCGGGGCTTGACATAATGTAAAGTTTACTTTACATTTAAGCCATGGAAAACAATGAAATTTCAATCGAAAACAGACTAAAGGATTTGAGAAAAAAACACAACTTAAGCCAAGAAGAATTGGCAGAAGAGTTGGGTATTTCCCGTCAATCTGTAATAGCTCTAGAACAGGGAAGGTATCTCCCTTCTCTTCCATTGGTCATCAATATGTGCAAATTTTTCCACTCTCCTTTTGAGGAAATATTCGAATTCCAGCGAGAAATCGAAGAGGAAATAGATAATATTTTAAATGAAGATAATCAGAAAATTAATATTAATATTGCTAATCTGGATGCCGAGGCGGACCATCCTTCGCCAAGGCTACGGATGGCTGAAAGGAGTATTATGGCAAACGAAATGGAGCCATGGAGACCGTTTAGAGAGATGGTCTCTTTAAGAGACGCGATGGATCGGCTGTTCGAGGATAGCGTTATCACACCTAAAGGCGTAACTGCAATGCCCAAGATCGACATCAAAGACAAAAAAGACAGCATAGTGGTTAAAGCCGAAATCCCCGGAATGGCCGAAGAAGAAGTGGATGTTGAGATCTCTGACGGAGTGATGACAATTTCCGGTGAAAAGAAAGAGGAAAAGGAAAAAGAAGAAGAGGGCTACTACTACAAAGAAAGCCATTCTGGCTCTTTCTCTCGAAGTTTTACTCTGCCGGCAGATGTAGTAGCTGAGAAGGCAGAAGCTGATATGAAAGATGGTGTGCTTTCTATCACTATCCCAAAGGTAGAGACCAAAAAAGCAACTAAAGTTAAGGTTGCTGCGAAAAAGAAATAAATTAATCCAGCATGATACAAAAAAAGAGCAATTAATTGCTCTTTTTTTGGTGGGCGATAGGGGACTCGAACCTCTGACCTAGCCGATGCATCGGCTCGCTCTAGAAATATTACTGGTGTACCCAGGGAGACTCGAACTTCCGACCTCTACAATGTCAATGTAGCGCTCTAACCAACTGAGCTATGGGTACGCTAAGTAATATTTCTAACCTCAGCCAGAGGCTGATCGGCCTTTGGCCGAAGCTGTGAGCTAATCGCCCATATTGAGCTTATTCTAGCAAAAAATTATCGTTTCTTCAATCTTCTATCCTTGCAAATTTTTCAATCCGATGTACACTTGAGCTAAATGATCAACAAAAAGGTCCCGACATTTGAATATGAACTCAAATATTCTATGAACAAGAAAGCGATTATTGCCGGCGTTGATGAAGTTGGCCGCGGCGCTTTGGCTGGTCCTATTGTGGCAGCGGCAGTTGTTTTTAAAAATTATGAAAAAATCATACAGGAACTTTCAGGTATAAACGATTCAAAAATATTAACTCCGACCAAAAGGCTGGAATATGACGAGTTAATAAAGTCAAAAGCCTGTAATTTCGCGATTGGCTTAGTTGATGCTTCTGAAATCGATCATTATGGGATCGGTTCAGCCAATGTTATGGCTTTTCAAAGAGCGCTGGATGGACTTGAGAAATGCAATTTTGTCTTAATTGACGGGCGGAGATTTAGAGGGTTTGATTATGAATATGTTTGCTTGGAGAAAGGTGAATCTAAATCAATATCTATAGCTGCGGCTTCAATTATTGCCAAAGTTTATAGAGACGCTTTGATGCAGGAAATACATGACGAGATATTTAAATACGATTTTGCATCCAACAAAGGTTATGGAAGCAAAAATCATATGCAGGCTCTTGAAAAATTTGGTCCAAGTAAATATCATCGAAGGACTTTTTTAAATAAGTTTAATGAACATTTAAGTCAGAATTCTTTATTCTAAGTTGTTCTGTTCCGCAAATATACACGATCGTGTATATTTGCGGAATGTTGGTTGGTAAGATTAACAGTGCTTTTCCTTGTGGATAAGATTGATTTTGAGTTTTGTCTTTTTGAGGTTACAATAAAAAAACAGAAACAAAAATAAACAAAAATAATTAGATCTAAAAACCGAGCAATTAATTGCCATATTTAATGGACCTAAAAATCAAAAAATTACATCCTGATGCAATAATTCCCAAGTTTGCCTATCATAATGATGCCGGGTTAGATTTATATAGTATAGAAAATTGCATTTTAAAACCGGGAATCGTCTATTGTGTTAAAACCGGGATCGCGATGGAATTTCCGGACAATTATGTTGCTTTGATTTGGGATAAGAGCGGATTGGCAGCTAAACAAACAATTAAAACGGTGGGGGGTGTGTACGATGCCGGCTATCGTGGAGAGTATATTATCGGGCTGTTAAATTTGGGTAGTAAAGATTATGAGGTTGAAAAAGGCGACAAGGTGGCTCAATTATTAATTCAGAAAATTGAACGTCCAAATATCCAAGTGGTTGAAGAATTATCAAAATCAGCAAGAGGAACTAATTGTCATGGCTCAACAGGCAAGAAATGATTAAACATAATTACAAAGGATTATTTATTGCATTTGAAGGACTTGATGGCTCGGGCAGCTCTACCCAAGTCGGCCTTTTGGCAAAAAATTTGCGAAATGTCGGTAAAACTGTTTTCACAACAAAAGAGCCTACTAACAATATAATCGGTGGCTTAATTCGTGGTGTTTTGACAAAACATTGGACAATTCCAGCTGAAGGATTTCAACTTCTGTACGCAGCAGACCGTTCTCATCATCTTGCAAGCGAAATAATTCCGGCTTTAGAAAAAGGAAACATAATTATCTCTGATCGCTATGCTTTTTCTAGCATTGCTTTCGGTTCGATTGGCGTAGATGTAGGATGGCTCAAAGAAATTAACAAGCATTTTATTTTGCCGGATATTACCTTTTTTATTAAAGTCCCGCCTAAAGTTTGCATTGATCGGATAGGTAAGTCGAGAGATGGTTTTGAATTTTTTGAAGAAGAGAAAAAACTAGAAAAAACTTTAGAAACCTATGAAGCACTCGCTAGAGATGAAAAAAATGGTTTTGTAATTATTGACGGAGAGAAAGAAATCGGAGATATTGAGAAAGAAGTAAGCCAAATCATTTTTAATAAATTTGGTTTTGGCAGAGAAATGAATAATGAAAGATTAAATACAGGGGAGGCAAGATGGTAGATTTAAAAGTAGCAGACAAAGAAGTATCTAAAATTTTGGAAGGCGAGAAAAAAAGACAAAGAGAAGGCCTTGAGATGATTGCTTCAGAAAATTATGTTTCAGAAGCCGTACTGGAATTGATGGGCTCTATTTTTACTAACAAATATTCAGAAGGGTATCCTGGAAAAAGATATTATGGTGGACAAGAGTGGACTGATAAGGTTGAAACTTTGGCTTGTGAGCGCGCATTAAAACTTTTTGGTCTATCTGAACCAGAGTGGCATGCTAATGTACAACCATACTCTGGCTCTCCTGCTAATATTGCCATCTATTTTGCGTTGGCAGAATTCGGTGATACTTTAATGGGAATGAGCTTGGCTCAGGGTGGTCATTTGACTCATGGCCATAAAGTTAACTTTTCCGGTCGTGCATACAATTTCATACAGTACAGTGTTCGTGAAGATGACCAAAGAATTAATTATGATGAAGTTCGTGATTTAGCAAGAAAACACAAGCCAAAGATTATTGTCTCCGGAGCAACTGCATATCCTCGTCAAATTGATTTTAAAAAATTTCAAGAAATTGCTGATGAAGTCGGAGCGATTCATATGGCTGACATTTCTCATATTTCCGGATTAATAATTGGAGGAGTTCATCCAAGCCCATTCCCATTTGTTGATGTTGTGATGACAACAACTCACAAAACACTTCGTGGTCCGCGCGGTGCAATGATTATTTGTAAGGAAAAATATGCCAAGGCAATTGACAAAGCGGTATTCCCAGGGTTACAAGGTGGTCCTCATGAGCACATCATTGCTGCCAAAGCAGTTGCTTTTGGGGAAGCCTTAAAGCCAAATTTTAAAGAGTACGCCAAAAACATCGTGAATAATATGAGCTGTTTTGCCAAAACTTTGAGTTCTTTTGATTTTAATTTAGTCAGTGGCGGCACTGATAACCACTTATGCTTGGTGGATTTAAGAAGTAAAAATATTACTGGAAAAGAATTTGAGGATGCATTAGGCAAAGCAGAAATTACGGTCAACAAAAATGCAATTCCTGGCGATCCTCTTCCTCCGGCAGTCACTTCTGGAATTAGGGTTGGAGTTGCTGCATTGACTACTCGCGGTATGGGTTTGGTTGAAATGCAAAGAATTGCAGAACTATTTAATCTGGTTTATGAAAATAAAGATAATGACGAAAAATTAGCAGAAATAAAAGAAGAAGTTAGGGAAATGTGCCTCAAGTTTCCAGTTCCAGGGATTAATAAATAAAGTAGGACAAAGTATGATAATAGGAATATCAGGTACATTCGGCGCCGGCAAAGATCTTGTCGCTAAATATTTGGAAACAGAAAAAGGTTTTCAGCATTTTTCTTTGGCTGACATTTTACGAGAAATTGCTGTTGAAAACGGCACAGGTGTTGATAGGGAATCAGTTAGAATTTTAGCTAATAAATTAAACGAAGAAGAAGGTGGTGATTTTTTAGCAAAAAGAGCATTAAAAAGAAAAAATAGAGAAAACTTAGTTATTTCTGCCGTTAGAAGACCAGAAGAAATAGATTTCCTTAAACATCAGGATGATTTTATTTTATTTTTTATAGATGCGCCCATAGAAATTCGTTATAAAAGAATGGTTTCACGTTCCAGGGATGTAGAAGGAAAAATGACCCTGGATGAATTGAGGGACAAGGAAGAACTTGAGGGTTCGGGAAAAAGCTCCCAAAGAGTAGATTTGTGCAAGGAAAAAGCTGATTTTATTATTAATAACAGTGGCACGGAGGATGAGCTTCGAAAAAAAATCGATAAAATTTTAAAGGAGTGTTGTGACACAGTTCGATAAAGTTTATCAAAATGCCGTCCTCCGAATTCTAAACGAGGGCATTGAAGAATATCATGAGCGTACTGGAATGAAGGTCAAAGCCGTTCCAGGGCTTACAATTCAGACTGATTTTGGCTTTCCTATTTTAACTTTGCGAAAAATTCCAGTAAAGTTATTTGTAGCCGAGATGGTTTGGTTTATCTCTGGCGGTAAAGATCCAGACGAATTCTTAACTAAATACACTAAAATATGGGACGACTTTCGTGAAGAAGACGGCAGTATTGCTGCTGCCTACGGACACAGGTGGCGACACCATTTTGGTAGAGACCAAATTATGGGACTTCTTAAACTTTTGGAAAA
This sequence comes from Patescibacteria group bacterium, assembly GCA_023484645.1. Next base: position 13,253 of record JAMCZZ010000041.1, on the reverse strand, counting down.
AGAGCCTACGTCAAGACATGGTGTTGTCGTAACCTGGGATCCAGCAGATGATGGGCTTATAGATGGAACAAGAAAAAAGAATGTTCCATGTCCCTACACTTTTACTGCCAATATTATAGGCGATAAACTTCATCTTCATTCTATAATTAGATCAAATGATATGATGCTGGGTGCTCCTCATGATGTTGCCGGTTTTTCACTGCTTCAATATCTGTTAGCCGCAAAACTCGGTGTTAAGCCAGGCATATATACCCATTCTGTAAGCAACGCCCATATTTATGAGAATCATTATGATCAAGCTTGGGAATTGTTAGATAGAGAAAATAGCCACCCGCCAATTATTTTTGAGCCTAAGCCGGATTATTTAGATAGAGCCATGGAGGGAGACGAGACTTTAATCGAGGAAATATTTAATATTTTATCAGAACAATATAAACCAAAACCGGCAGTTAAAAAGATGCAAATAGCATTATGAAAACAATAATTATAATGGCAGAATCGCTCGATGGCAGTATTGCCTACGACCAAAACCATTCAGCGGATTGGACGTCAAAGGAAGACAAGAAATTTTTTGTTGAGGAAACAAAAAAAGCAGGCGTTATAATCTTTGGCCATAATACTTTTAAAACATTTGGCTCCAGACCATTGCCGGGACGGTTGAATATTATATTAACTCGTGATCATTTGGGTGAGAATATTGAGGGATCGTTAGAGTATAAGACAGTTGAAAATCCAAAAAAACTATTAAAAGAGTTAAAAGACAGGGGATATAATAAAGTTTTTATTGGTGGCGGAAGTGCAATTAATTCAATTTTTCTAGATTACAAATTAATTGATGAATTGTGGATTAATATTGAACCAAAAATATTTGGAACCGGCATGAGAATATTTTCAGACAAGAAAAAAGATATAAATTTGATCTTAAAATCAGTAAAAAAAGTAAATCAAACAGTGTTATTAAAATATGGAGTTAACTATGTCAGTTCTAACCAAAAATGAGATTATCGAATCAATCAATAAGGGGGAACTGGCTTTTGAGCCCGGCTTGGATCAATTTCAACTGCAGCCGGCAGCAGTGGATATTCGAGTAGGTATGAACTTTTTTATTCCGAAAATATGGGCTCTTTCAGAAAGTGGACGAAAAGATTTGAATGTTGATCATTTAAATAATGAAGAGAAAAGTGAAGTTTTGGACCATATTCATTTGAAACCTGGTCAAACGTTCGATCTTTTACCGGGTGAGTTTATTCTTATTTCGACGTATGAAAAAATCTTAATAAAATCGGGCGGAATAATTTCAATATTGTATCCTCGCAGTTCAACCACAAGAAGAGGTATTTCAATTGAGTCGGGGGTGATTGATCCTTATTATGAAGGCTCTTTAATGATTCCAGTCTTCAATCAAACAAGGACTCAAAAAATTAAAATATATCCAGGCGAACGCATCGCTCAGCTAGTTTTTCACCGAACAGAAAGCACACTCTCAAAAGAAGAGTCTTTAACTCACGGCGTGGCCAGACCAAAATATCAGGGAGTACAAGGCTACCAGCTAGACTATAAATTTGATCCTCATGACGAGATAAATATTATTCGGGATGGCAATTTAGAGCAATTAAAGAAAAAGCATTTAATAAATCAAAATGACAACGAAGAAAAAAATCAAATATCCTTATCTACCGAAAGGCAGGGAAATTCTCCACGTTTCTAGCGACAATGTTTTTATACTTGCCGCAAAAAAAGCGGCAGAACATAAAGGGTGTGCTAAGCAAACCACCGGAGCTGTAATCGTGAAAAATGGTAAAATTGTTGCGGTCGGATCGAACGCAGGAGTTCATATTAATGTTTGTCCAAGGGTTTTGCGTGGCAGTAAAACTGGAACAGATTATCATTTCTGCAAGGAGGTTTGCAAGCAAGAAGGTCATGCTGAGCAAACTGCTTGTGGGAATGCAAAAAGTAAAAATATAGATGTCAAAGGGGCAGATCTTTATTTATGGGGACACTGGTGGTGTTGCGAGCCATGCTGGAACGCAATGATAGAAGTTGGAATTAATAACGTATATTTGGAAGAAGGGGCAGAAAAAAAATTCAACATTTCTTCTAATATAGGTAAAATTTATATTTCTGGCGCGTTGACTATTTCTGATAAAAAACATGATTTAAAGAAAATATATGAAGATATTGCTGCAACGTGTTCTGCTTTTTGTTCTAATATTTATGTGCCTCATTTAGGCGGCACCGATCCAATAAGTGATCCAGAAGTTTCACCCAGCATTGTGTGGAAGAAAGATCACAGGGAAGTGGCGTCTTCGGATCTAATAATTGCTTATGTCGGCGAACCGTCACTAGGTGTTGGAGCAGAACTAGAGCTTGCTAGAATAGCTTCTTCCGATATTATTTTGTGGTGGTTTGAGGGTCAAAAGGTTAGTCGGATGGCAAGAGGCAACCCAAATGTGAGGCATATGATTGAGGCTAAAAATAGCAATAATTTAATAGAACAATTGAAAAAAATTTTAAGCAAATAAAAAGTAAAGTATAAATATTTATAAAAAGAGTCTTTTCCATAAGACTCTTTTTATAATTCAAATGGTTTGATAATATGATCTCACGGATGATATGGAGGTGGCTGTTAATGTTTCAGAAGACTAACTGGCATAGGCTAGACAAGAAAATCCAATTTCCACTAGGAGTGTTAACATGCACAGGGCTGGTGCTTTTGAACGCCGGTCTTTGGTGGGGCTCCATTGTTTGTCTCATTAGTCAGCCGTTTTGGTTTCTAACGACCACTGTGCATAAGCAGAAAGGTGTTTTTGCGTCATCGATTTTTGTCACCGTCAGCAGCATTTATGGAATCGTAAAGCACTTTTTTTGCTAATCATTGGCCCATCAGATGAGATGGGCCAAAAATCTATTTACTTTATTCCATAAAGTGGTAATATGAGATTGTTATTTTATTTGATTCTGTGATGGGAGTACCGCCCCGGAGAATCAACGCAAGCCTAAGCGAATAGGTAAATTAAGACCAATATCAAGATGGAACCGTCGGGGAACCGGCTCTTGAGTTCAGGTCTTTTTTATTAAGTTATTAATTAAATCGATGGGGAATTTATGCCAGATACAAAAAATAAAATAGAAACAGTTCGTCATTCTTTAAGCCATGTTTTAGCAATGGCAGTTTTGGAAATGTTCCCGGAAGCAAAGTTGGGAATAGGGCCTTCGATTGAAAATGGATTTTATTATGATTTTGATTTACCAAGAACCTTGATTCCTGAAGATTTACCAATTCTGGAAGAAAAGATGCGCAAAATAATCGAAAAAGATATAAAAATTGAAAAACATGAAAAGTCAAAAAAAGAAGCAATTGAATTTGTTAAAAAAACAAATCAGTCTTATAAGGTTGAATTAATTAAAGAGCTATCTGACGATAAACCAAGTTTTTACAGCATTGATGGTTTTATTGATCTTTGTAAAGGCCCTCATGTTTCGTCAACTGGAGAGTTGAAAAAAGTTGGATGGAAGCTTCAAAAAATCGCAGGTGCTTATTGGCGAGGTAGTGAAAAAAATAAAATGCTCCAGCGAATTTATGGGCTAGGTTTTGAGAATAAGGAAGAACTTAAAAAGTATGAAGAAGTATTACAAGAAGCTGAAAAAAGAGACCATAGAAAACTTGGTGTTCAGATGGGCTTATTCTCTTTTCATGAGGAAGGTCCTGGTTTTCCTTTTTGGCATCCAAAGGGGATGGTGATTTGGAATTTACTTTTGGATTGGTGGAGAAAAGAGCACAAAGAAGCGGGCTATTCTGAAATTAAAACTCCAGTAATATTGTCTAGAAATCTATGGGAGGAATCGGGACATTGGGATCACTACAAAGAAAACATGTATTTCACTAAAATTGATAATCGTGATTTCGCGGTTAAACCAATGAATTGTCCTGGTGGAATTTTAGTTTATAAAAATAAACTTCATTCCTATAAAGAGTTTCCAATTCGCATGGCTGAAGTAGGGCTAGTCCATCGCCATGAATTGGCCGGTGTATTACATGGTCTTATGCGAGTACGTTCTTTTCATCAAGATGATGCACACATCTATTGTTTGCCAGAGCAAATTGAATCGGAAGTCGTGGGCATTATTGATTTAATAGATAAAATGTATGGAAAGCTTGGGCTTAAATATCATCTAGAACTTTCTACTCGTCCAGAAGAAGGATCAATTGGCTCTGATGAGATGTGGAAAAAAGCAGAAGATTCTTTGAAAAAAGCGCTTGATCACAAGAAGATTGATTGCAAATTAAATCCCGGGGACGGTGCTTTTTATGGTCCAAAAATTGATTTTCATATTGAAGATGCAATTGGTAGAACATGGCAAACAGGAACTATACAATTGGATTTTGCTATGCCGGAACGTTTTGATTTGGAATATGCGGCTGAGGATGGCAGTAAAAAGCGTCCTGTAATGCTCCACCGCGTCGTTTTTGGCTCTTTTGAACGCTTTATCGGCATATTGATCGAACATTTTGCCGGAGCATTGCCAGTATGGCTTGCGCCGGTTCAAGCAGTGATTATCCCGATTTCTGAAAAGCAATTAGAATATGCGAAAAAAGTTGAAAAAGAATTGCTAGAAAAAAATATTAGAGTCGAGGTAGATGACAGAAGCGAGTCAATGGGCAAGAAAATTCGTGAATCAGAACTACAAAAAATCCCATACATGCTTATTGTTGGTGATAAAGAAAAAGAAGCAAACAAAGTTGCAGTTAGAAAATACGGCGAAGGCGATAAAGGGCAAATGGAAATGGGGGACATTATTAAAGAAATTTCTCGATATGAAACCAGGTGTTGATTTTATCGGTGTTGGCGTATTTGTTTTAATATTTAATAACAAAAATGAGATTCTTTTGGTTAATCATAAATTATCGGAAAAGAAACCCGAAGATTTTTCTGATTGCTGGTCAATGCCTGGCGGTGCCATCGAATTTGGTGAGACAGTAATCAAAGCTTTAAAACGCGAAATAAAAGAAGAACTTGGGATAAATATTTATAACGAAGTGTTACTAAATTATAATGACTGGATAAAAGAAGGCAGACATTGGATTGCCTTGAATTTTAAAGCAAAAACAAAAGAAACTCCGCATATCTTAGAGCCAAAGAAAATTAAAGAGATAAAGTTTTTTAAATTAAATAAACTTCCAAAAAATTTATCAAAATTTTCTGGGGAATGCTTAGCAATCATTAATGGGGAGAAAAAATGAATAAAATATTTTGGCCGGATAAACCAACTTTTAATCCTGATCTTTGCATTAATTTAGAGGTTGGGCAGGGAGATTCTGTAAAAATTAGAAAACAAGCCTTAAAAGAAGGGTATCGTGAACAAGATAAAAGACATGTAACACTGTTATCGGATAGCAAAATAGAGGAAATTTTAAAGTACACTAGTTTGAGCAAAGATGAAGTAAGCAAAAAGATATTACAAATTGCCAATAATTATGATTGGCGCTATAAAGAGCTTGATATTTATCATATAGAAAAAGTCGGGTCAGAAGATCGACCAGAAGTAAAAGAGCATAGGCAATCATATGTAAGGGCTATTAATATGCCAGACATGGGAAAATTTTACAAAGAGCTTGATGAAACTTTTGGTACGAAATTGCTAGTACAATTTCCCCACATTACCTTATTTACAAAAGGTGAAAAGGAAAATCTCATATATTATGGAATCTCAATTTCTAGCGAGGAAGTTTTCAAAAAACTAAAACCAATAAAAATTATTTAGTTTTTATTGGCCATATCATTTAGTATTTTCCAGCGGCGTTGTTTTTCTTTCCATAGAATCGGGTCACCAAGTTTAAAAGCGGCGGTGCCTGAGCGGGGTGAGTATTTGTTTACGAAGGCTTGATGGTAGCCAATTTTATTAAAGACCTCTACGGTTTCCTGGAAATCTTCTTCTGTTTCGCCTGGGAATCCGACTATGGCATCGGTTAGGAGTTCAATATTTGGGATTTCTTTTTTTATTTTATCAATTATATCTAAATATTTTTCCTTAGTGTAGGGTCGGTTCATTGCTTTCAAGATCTTATTGCTTCCCGATTGCAATGGCAAATGAATTTCCTTTTTTACTTTTGGTAGATCTCTTACAGCTTCAATAATATCATCAGTCATATCTTTGGGGTGGTTGGAAGTAAAGCGGATCACAAAATCGCCAGGGACATCGTTCAAAGTCTTGAGGAGCAGAGCAAAATCATATTTATACGAATTAACATTTTGCCCTAGTAGCATTATTTCTTTATATCCTTTATCAACCAGTTTTTTGAAATCGCTCACTATCTCATCAAATGGCCTGGATTCTTCGCGTCCCCTGGTGTATGGAACAGCACAATAGGAGCAAAAATTGTTGCAGCCTATCATTATTGGCAAGTATGCCGAGGAGGAATTGCCTTCGAGAATCATCGTCTCAATATTCTTCGAACCTGCCTGCCGGTAGGCACGGCGAAGTGAGAAGTTCTCGGATTTTTCATCCTCGAACAATACGCTGCTTAGATCCTCTGGCTTCTTGCTGTCCCAGAGAATGACGTTCTTCTTTAAATATTTTGGTTTATCATTTGGAATAACGCAGCCTGTAACGACGACCTTCTTGCTTTGCCAGTTTTTAACCATCCCCATTATGCGGTCAACAGCGCTTTTTCGGACTGAGCAAGATAGAATAAATATAATTTCGGCTTCCTTTTCATTGGAAGGCATTAACCCGATTTTTTTCAACATAAAATCAATCCGAGCGGCATCCCAGACATTGTATTGGCAGCCGTAAATTTTAATAAAATATTTCATCTCTAGTCCTCATTGGATATTTTAAGTAAAATATAATTATGAAAAACAGCAAAGTCTTTAACAATATAGCACAAATTGCTCTTCCTTTACTTACAATTGGGGCGCAAGTTGCTACTTCTTTAAAATTTCCGCAATGGGGATTAATTATCAATTTGACAGCCCAGCCTTTTTGGTTTTATTCGTCATGGAAATCTTTTAAGCAAGCAGGCCAAATCGGTATTCTGATTACTACGGTAATTTTTACGATCGTCACTGCTCTCGGAATAATTAATTATTGGTTTATACGATAAAATATTGACACTTATATTTCAATTTATTCTATATTTAAGGGCAGGGGCTCAGAGTTTCGAAGCTCGCCCCTAGCCCTTAAAAAACCTTACCCCAGCACGACTTTTCCATGATATCTCAAGAATAATTTTACTCCACTTTGGATTGAACTCGGCGTATGCCATCGCCCTTCGGGAAGCAATCCTTGTTGGGTAAAACTATTCTTTTCGCTGATCTGGAAAAGGAATCTTTACTCAAAATGCCCTTGCGGGCATTTTGAGTTATATATCGCTTGATATAAATATTTTTACTCTGCTGACTTCTCTTCAGTCTTTTCGCCTTCACCTTCAGCGGCAGGAGCTTCTTCCCCCTTATTCTCAACTTCAATTGCTGAAACATCTTCGACAACCTCTTCTTCGAGCTCAGCAAGTTCTTCTTCACTGCGTGGCTCTTCAACATGAGCGATCATTTCCTCTGGGTCGTCTAAGATTTCAACGCCAGCAGGAATTTTAAGATCGGAAATTTTAATGCTTTTCTCAAAATCATCTAATACTGAAATATCAACTTCAAGTTCTGGAATTAAGTCTGCAGGCAAACATTCAACTTCAATTGAATCTTTGCTTGTAATAAGTGAACCTTCTTTTTCAATAACAGCAACAGAATCGCCGATAAACTTAAGAGGAACTTCTGCATGAATCTTTTCTTTCATGTTAACCTTGTAGAAATCAACGTGCAGAATCTCTGACTTAATTGGGTCAAGCTGAATGTCGTGAATAAGTGTTTTTGCACCTTTGCTTCCATTGATTGTTAGTTCAACCAAGTTTGAAGTGCCAGCTTCTTTATAAAGTCTCAAAAAATTTGTTTTCTCTAAAGAAATCTTAGTGTTATCAAGCCCTTTGCCATAAACAATGCCAGGGATAAAACCTTCAGCTCTTGTTTTATTGGCTGCTTCTTCTCTTAATTTTGCTTCTAATTTAAAATCTGTCATCTTGTCCTAATATTATTTTAGTTTATTATCTTGGAATATGTTTTCAAACCCGCCGGAAAAATCTTTTAAGAAATTATATGTTTCTATAATGTCGTCAGAATTCACTTTACTTTTGTCGACTTCATCTTTTTTATCAATCTTTTTAGTTAGAGCAACAGTTGCCAAGAGAGGCATATGGTTTCCGCAACTTAGCTCTAGAAAAACTATGAACTCCGCGATACCCTTGATTTTAATCCGAGTAAAATCGTATGGTTTGCCGCATTGTGGGCAGCGAACGTTCTTTTGAACTGTTTTTAAAAGGTTATACAATTCTAAATGGTTCATAATTACCTCATTACTTTACACTAAAAGTGCTAAAAAATCAACTGTTGTGTTACCTCGATTATAACATACTCTCCAATTTTGTAACCTGGTCTCTCAAACGGGCAGCATGTTCGAATTCCAGTTTTTCAGCAGCCATTTTCATCTGATGATTTAGATCGGAAATAACTTTCTTCTTTTCTATTTTAGGCAGTTTTTTAAACGACAAATCAATTTCAAGTTGCTCTTTTTCTTCTTTAATCTCTTTGGGCTTAAGCGTTCTTTCTGCGCTCTTCGGTGTAATGTTATGTTCCTTATTGTATTTCTCTTGAACTTCCCTTCGCGCATTCGTCTCGTCGATCGCATTTCTCATCGAATCGGTTATGACGTCGGCATACATTATCACTTTGCCTTCCAAATGGCGGGCTGCACGACCAATTGTTTGGACTAAAGAAGTTTTGCTTCGCAAAAAACCTTCTTTATCGGCATCTAATATTGCCACAAGTGAAACCTCGGGTAAGTCAAGCCCTTCTCGAAGAAGATTGATGCCAATCAAAACATCATATTCTCCCAGTCGTAAAGAATGCAGTATTTCAGTTCTTTCAAGCGTTTCGATATCAGAATGAATATAAGCCACTTTTATTTTTTTGTCCAATAGGTGATCAGTTAAAGCTTCTGCCATTTTCTTAGTTAGAGTTGTTATTAAAACTCTCTGATGTTTTTCCACCCTTTTATTTATTTCTTCGATCAAATTATCAATCTGGCCCTTCGTTTTTCTAACCTCAATGATTGGATCGAGGAGGCCAGTTGGACGGATAAATTGTTTTACTACTGCATCGTAAGGTTGTTTTTTCCCATTTACAATATTTTCTTTAGCACTATGATATAACTCAAATTCTCCCGGAGTTGCTGTTGTAAAAATCATTTGATTAATTTTGTTGTAAAATTCATCAAAACGCAATGGCCTGTTATCAAAAGCGGACGGCAATCTGAAGCCATAATCAACCAATTTCTCTTTTCTAGATCGGTCTCCGGCATACATTGCACCAATTTGGGAAACGGTAATATGCGATTCATCAATTGCTAATAAAAAATCTTTTGGGAAATAATCAATAAGGGTCGTGGAGGGTTCTCCTTTTTTTCTGCCGTCAAAATATCTTGAATAATTTTCAATTCCAGAACAGTACCCTGTTTGCTCTATCATCTCCAAGTCGAAATTTGTTCTCTGTTCAATTCTTTGTGCCTCTAGAAGTTTATTTTGTTTCTTCAATTCCTGGGTTCTTATTTCAAGATCTTTTTTGATATTTTTAATAGCTTCTTTCTGTAAGCTCTCCGGAGTAATGAAATGTTTTGCTGGAAATACTTCAAATGAGTCTAATTCGCCCAATTGTTTGCCGGTAATCCAATCAATTTCGCTGATTTTTTCAACTTCATTGCCGAAAAATTCCACTCTAATCGTATTATTTTCATATGCCGGAAAAATCTCCAGTGTGTCGCCGGATAGTCGATAAGTTCCTCTTTTTAGCTCAACATCGTTGCGATTAAATTGGAGGTTGTTTAGCTGATGAAGAAAATAATCTCTTTTTATTGATTCGCCAACCCTAAATGTAAAATTTTCCGCTTGGTAGAACTCTGGCGATCCGATGCCGTAAATACAGGAAACAGAAGCCACAATAATAACATCGCTTCTAGTCAGTAAGGCATGAGTTGCGGCGTGTCTTAGGCGGTCAATTTCATCATTAATTGAGGAATCTTTTTCAATATAGGTGTCGGAATGAGGAATATACGCTTCCGGCTGATAGTAATCATAATAAGAAACGAAATAATGAACAGCGTTATCGGGAAAAAATTGTCTAAATTCATCCGCCAGCTGGGCAGCCAAGGTTTTGTTGTGAGCAATTACGAGTGTTGGTCTCTGAACTTTTTCGATAACATTGGCAATAGTAAAAGTCTTGCCGCTTCCGGTCACACCCCAAAGCGTCTGATGTTTGACATTTTTTCTAATATTTTCCGACAGTCTATCAATAGCTTCCGGTTGATCGCCGGTAGGAGAAAACTTTGAATGAATTTTAAATAGTTTCTTTTGCATAACTTATTATTTTAGAGTAAAAAAAGTACTTGTGCAATAGTCGTAAAAGTGGTAGTATTTCGATTAAGAATAAGGACATTTAAATGGGCCTGAGAGCTCATAATGCCGAATTCGGAAGGGGGACGAGCATATAGCAATCGTACGGTTTGCAATTGCAATACAATATCACGGATGAGAAGGGAAGGATTGCAATGGTAATGGCAAGGTCAGACACATCGAAACGCAGAGGCTCTACAGGGAAGCTTGATAAGAGACAGAGAGTCAAGAAGCCCGTGGAACCAAAACGGAGACAAAAGCAAGGAGGCTTGTTTACACATGCGTAGTGGGAAGGGAATCGCAAGACGGAGATCGGAGAAGCCTGGCGGAAAGTCAACTAGGCTCAAGGGGTCAAACGGACCCATCAACATGAATATCGAGTCGGTAGCAGATGCTATCGAACATTCGGTGGGGGTAGTATTCCCACCGAAGACGAGGGTGCCTGAGCCAAACTTCCTTAAGCAGGTTGATGCGGCTCTTGCTCGGATTCATTCCAATGGCAGGGTATTCAAGGTGGGGCAGGCTGCAGCAACAACATAGCAGCTACCAAGCTCGCGGAGCAGGGCTCCCGAGATTGTCGATCCGCGGCCGCCGCAATTTGCGGCCGCGGATCATTAAAATTCATAGATCAATCTAGAACAGGCCGTTTTTTTGCGGTTCTTTTTTTTGCCTCTTCTAACCGCCACTTTTTTATTTCAGCATGATTTCCCGAGGCTAAGACTTCCGGCACTTTCCAGTTTTTATATTCAAACGGCTTAGTATACTGAGGATACTCAAGTAAAACATTGCCTTCTTCATCTTGCAAAGAAAAACTTTCTTCAGAAGAAGATTCATCTTTGCCTAATACTCCGGGAACAAGCCTAACAATAGCATCGGTTATAGCCATTGCCGCAATTTCTCCGCCCGAGAGGACAAAATCGCCAAGAGAAATTTCTTCATCAACTAAATGTTCCCTAATTCTTTCGTCGAAGCCTTCATAGTGTCCGCAGATCAATATTAACTTTTTCTTTTGTGATAAGGTCTCAGCTTTTTCTTGAGTAAATCTTTTACCTTGTGGCGTCATGAGCGCAATATAATAATCATCTCTTTTGTTCCTAACGATGTTTTGTATCGCTCGATCGATCACGTCAACCTTTAAAACCATCCCTGCACCACCGCCGTAGGGGGTATCATCCACTGTTCCTCGTTTGTCTTCGGCAAAATCACGAAAATTTACAAGATTTATTTTGACCACACCTTTTTCAACGGCACGTTTAATAATGCTCTCAGAGAGAGGGCCAGTAAACATTTGGGGGAATAGTGTTAAAATATTAATTTCGGTCATAATTTAAAATTTAAAATCAATTTCTAATTTTTTAATTCTTAAACATTTATCATTTAATTTAAATTATAAATTAAAAATTGAAAATTAATAAGGTCTAATAAAGAAAAAGCCACGCAAAACAGTGATCGTGGCATTTTCATTTATTTTATCGTATGTTTTTATGCTAATACGTCGTTTGGTACGTCTGAAAGGACTTCATCGTTCTTAACTTCTTCTTTTTCTTCCTCGTGTGTTGTCTCTTCTTCTGATCGTCTGCTTTGTGGTCTTTCGCTTCCTTCTGGTTCAACAATTTTTAGATTTACTCTAGCGTTATTTTTTGCGCCCAAGACTCGAAGTAAAGTTCGGATCGATTTTGCGGTCTTACCATCTTTACCAATAACTTTACCCATATCAGATGGGTCAACTGTCAATTTGATTAATACCCCCATCTCGTCGATTGTTCTTTCGGTTGTAACTTTTTCCGGCAGGTCGACGATGGCCTTTACAACGTCTTCTACGAATTTCTGATCTTTTTCCATTTTCTTTCCTTTCTCTCAATTCTTTTTCAGTATTGAGAAAATATTAATTGCCAAATTGGATAAAATTACTCTGTCTTTCCCCACATTCCTTCGGAAGCAGGGGTGCCTGCTCCGCTTTAAGCGGATGCGGCGTCTGAGGAGTCTTCGGTTGGCTCTTCTGGCGTCTCTATTGTTTCTTCCTTTTCGGATTCAGCTGATTCTACTTCTGTTGTTTCCTCTGGAGCGGCTTCTTTCTCTACTGCTGCTGGCACCTCTTCAGTTGCTTCTGCAGCTGTTTCTGGCTTAGTTTCGCCGGCGCCTTCTTTTATTGCTTTTTTAGAAAGCTTTTTGCCGAATACTTTGTTAACTTTGTCTTTTTTAGCCAAAATACCCAAATCGCACATCAAGTTATTAACTGTATCTGAGGGCTGTGCTCCATTTTGCATCCAAAAAAGCGCTCGTTCCTTATTAATCACGATTTCTTTTGGATTTAGGGTTGGATTATAGTGGCCTATAATTTCAATAAATTTTCTTTTAACAGCTCTTCTTTTATCTGCGATAACTACGCGATAGGCAGGACTGTTTTTCTTACCAACTCGGGTCAATCTAATTCTAAGCATTTAACTCCTACGACTTTCTGATTATCAAAATATCACAATTAAAATTAACAAAAAACTACGAAAATGTCAACTCTGTCTTATATCCATTTAGAAAATCTGCATAACTCATTTCCTTTTTACCTTCTGGTTTAACTCTATCGATAACAAAGTTATTTTCTTCATCGAAATGGGCTGCTGTTATTTGGATTCTTTTGTTATCGATTTTTGTATAGACCTTAGGCCACTCATCAAAAGCCCGAATTTTTCTTTCTACAACTTGTGCTTCCGTCTTGCTATCTACAAATCCATCTTCAGGTTTAATTATTGTTGTGTAAGTT
>JAMCZZ010000015.1:21755-24686 GCA_023484645.1 Patescibacteria group bacterium | reverse complement strand
AGGTTTACTCTGCTATATTTGGATCATCGGATTAGTTTTTCTGATTATTTCTAAAGACAAATTCGTCCGCTTTCACGCTTTACAAGCAGTGATTATGGGAGTGGCTTTCGCTGTTATTTCTTTTGTGCTGGTTTTTATTCCCATTGTCAACTTCTTCAGTTGGATTCTCTGGCCAGCCTATATGGTTTTAGTTATTCTCATGATGGTCAAAGCCTATGCCGGTGAAAAATACAAGCTGCCTGTTATTGGTGACTTTGCCGAAAAAAGCGCCTAAAGGATATTTTCATGAAAGTTGTTATCTATTCTACTCCCACTTGCCCTTATTGTTTGCAAGCGAAGAATTATTTTGAAAGTAAAAATATTGGTTACACCAATATTGATGTTTCCACTGACCAAAAAGCCGCTCAAGAAATGGTTGATCTTTCTGGTCAAATGGGAGTACCGGTTATCAAAATTAATGACAAAGTAGTGATTGGTTTTGATAAAGGCAAAATTGAAGCGCTCTTAATTTCTAACGAATAATATTGGGTCTAGCTAAATTATCTGAGTAATTTTTACAATACTTGATAATTTTTTGTTGCACTTCGTAAGGGTTATTAATATTAAGCATCACCATCGCTGGGTCAACGCCAGCTGTCCTCAAAGCGATATTGCCAAAATTTAAAAGTGTACCCATTATGCCTTTGACTTCAACGGTGATATTTTGAATTTTCTCTAGTTCCGCTTCTGTAATCTTGCGACCCAGGAGACCCGTTTGTTCAATAATAATAATCCGCTGATTAGTCAAGATATATAAATAATTATTGTAAACAAACCATTGATAGAAACCAAAGATTAAGAAAAACACTACTAGGGCTAAAATTACAAAAGTTGTCACATGTGAAAGCCCAAAAAATAAAATAAATAAAACCAATACTATAATTAGACCAATACTAATAAAACCAGCTGAAGCCAAAACCCAAGGATGACGTTTAATAACAAAAATCACATCTTCATCCGGTCTCTGTCCGTCAAATTGATATTTTTCTGGCAAATTCCTCTCCTTTACCCCGAGCGACCTTAGGAGTCGAGGGGCTATCGCCAAAGCTTAGTCACAAATGGCATAATCATCCCTAAAGCAACCAAAATAACGACAATAATTAAAATGATTCTGGTGCAAGATTTCTTATCCATTTCGAGCTCTCTTCCTTAATTCTAATATAACTAGCGCTAAAGCTAAAGCAATCATTAGACCAATCAGAATTAGCAAAGCCGTTATTTTTTCTTGAGTTTTAGTCATAATTGCAACTGTCCCAAAAATCATCGAAATAATATACAAAAGGATGACTGATTGTTTTTGAGTGAGTCCGGCGGTCAAAAGGCGATGGTGCAAATGACGTCGATCAGCCAAAAAAGGTGATTTTCCCTTAAATATGCGCCGTAAAACCACCCAGCCCACATCTAAAACCGGTATTCCTAAAACCAAAAAAGAAGTGGCCAGTTTTCCCCCAGAAATCATGGCTAGCACCCCAATCAGATAACCTAAAGCCATACTGCCGGAATCGCCCAAAAAGATTCGCGCCGGATTAAAATTCCAAGGTAAAAATCCCAACGCCGTCCCCGCAATAATGGCTGCGAGTAGTGCACTGGCGTCTTGTCCTAAACTAATACTTAAAAAGAAAATAACAATCGCTGAAATTAAAGAGATGCCCGTCGCCAAACCATCTAAACCATCCAAAAAATTAAAAGTATTAATTAATAGAAGAATCCAAAAAACCGAAATAAAGTCTGCTAAAATTTCAATATGAAAACCATGACCAAACAAAGCAAATTGAATTTGTGGATCAGTTAAATCAATATGACTCCCAAAAGGCAACCTGAGAAAACTGATTGAAACACCGAAAGATACAACAACAACAGCGGCCGTAAGTTGCCAAAATAATTTTTTCAAAGGTGCAACACCACGAATATCATCTAAAATACCAACAACTAACAAAACAATGAGCCCTAAGATCACCCCAATTAATTTTTGATCAGCAAACCACAGATGCTCATCAAAATTAAGCCGACGAGAAGCAAAAATATAACCCACCGTTAAAATCAAAAAAGTCATTACAATTGCCACCCCGCCTAATCGTGGTAAAGGATAGGGGTGGATTTTTCGAGGCGAAGGCTGGTCAAATAATTTTAACTTTTGAGCAATAAGCCTGACATAAAAAGTTAGGCCCCCGCAAATTAAAGCACTAATGACAAAAGATGGTAAATAAGCACGGATCATTTTTTAATTTTGCCCCAATTTTTAGTGTAAAAAACATCTTCCATCACTAAATCGTAATCAAGGATTTCTTCTTTTTTAAACCAAATCGCAATTTCTTTTTCGGCCTCTTCGGGTGAGCCGGAAGCATGAATTAAAGTATGGATTACTCGGCCCAAACCATCAGATAATTCATAACTTTCCATGGAATAGTCTCCACGGATAGAGCCGATATCAGCCACCAGTGGGTTAGTCGCACCAGCAGTTTTACGTCCTAGAGCACAGGCATGAGGACCTTGCCAAACCATAAATATTACCGGGCGCTCGGTTAAATGTTCCATTAGCCGACTACGAGTAAGTTTCGCTAAATCAATCGGGCCCATACCAGGATCAATACCTTTTGACTTATAGTTTTCATAAGTTTTAGTACCATTAGAAACATACCACTCTTCATCATCTGGATAATGCTTGCCAACTTGTTCTTTCGTCGGAGCAATCATCTTACAAGCAATTAACTTCAATCCCCTTCTTTCAAATTTGGAGATAAATTCACCAATAAGATGTCTTTGGATTGATTCTGGTTTAATTGCAATTAAAGTTCTTTCTTTAGGCATTTAGAATCTTTCTAGTAACTTTTGAAAATTGGCCTTGTCTTGAAACGGACCAATCATCGCTAAATTTAAGTTTTTTCCTACAAA
>JAMCZZ010000015.1:21292-21745 GCA_023484645.1 Patescibacteria group bacterium | reverse complement strand
TTTTTCATATTTTTTAATTAAATCTTCTGGTTGCTCAATTTTATCCCAAAAGAGTTTCTGCTCGGCTAGAAATTCCGCCACCGCAAAAGATTCTTCCAAACTCAAATACATTCGTCCTTTAAGATTTTCTTTAGCTCTTTGAAGTTCTTCAAATGTCACTTCTTCTTTTTTTAATCTATTAAATTCTTCTAAGATAACTTTAACCGCTTCTTCGGCCCGAGAAATATCCACTCCGGCTGCCGCGCCAAAAACGCCCGCATCTTGAAAATCCGCCATTTCTGAAGAAACATAATAAGCGAGGCCCCTTCGTTCTCGTACTTCCGTAAAGAGCCTGGAAGACATTGTTTCACCAAAAATATTATTTAAAACTCTTAGGACTGGCCTCTCGAGACTAGTTCGCGCAATAGTGCGAAAACCTAAAATTAAATGAGCTTGATCAGTTTTTTTAAAATC
>JAMCZZ010000015.1:0-21282 GCA_023484645.1 Patescibacteria group bacterium | reverse complement strand
TTTTAAAATGGATTTTCAACCCGGGCTTTGTTTGATTTTCTTTAATTTTAAGATAATCTGCCTTCTTTTTTGACTCGACTTTTTGAAAAAATTCTTGAATTTTTTCTTGCCAAGGCACACTATTTTTCCCGCCAGCAATGGCTACAATCATATTCTCTGGTGTATAAAATTTATCACGATAATTGACGAAATCCTCTCTTGAAAATTTTTGGACCGTTTCTTTAAGACCTGTTGTTTGCCAGCCCAAAGGTTGATCACCATAAAAAAGCTGTTTAGCCACCTCTGAAATATAACTTTGAGGCAAATCTTGATACATATTTATTTCTTCAATAATTACCCCTTTTTCGCGCTCAATTTCTTCATCTTTAAAAGCAGAATTATAGAGCATATCAAATAAAATATCTAAAGCGAGTTCAAAATGTTCGGATGCCGCTCTGACAAAAAAACCAGTGTTTTCTTCAGAAGTAAAAGCATTGTAGCTGGCGCCAACGGCATCAAGCGCTTTAGCAATATCAATGGTTTTTGGACGCTTAGCCGTTCCCTTAAAAAACATGTGTTCTAAAAAGTGAGAAATACCATTGAGGTTTCTAGTTTCGTAGCGAGAACCCACTCCCACTAAAAAAAGTACCGTTACCGCTTTAGTGTTTTCAAGCGGCGCCGTAATAAGTCTTAAGCCATTAGAAAGAATGGTTAATTTGTGATTTAACATATGTTAAATATACCTGAATAATTTTTAAATTTCAAATTTTTAATATTGACAAGACATAGTCAACCCTTACAATAAAAAAGGGTTTATACCCAATATCCCGCGTCTGACCTTGCTTCCAGACTAATACTGTCTCACAAGCAAGGCCGGGATTTCTCTCTTTGGCCCAGACAGGCTGACTACCACTGGGCCATTATTTTATTTTAAAAAAGACCCCGGACATAATGCCGGGATCAATGAAAGAAGAAAAAACACGCGGCTTTACTAGCCGTCTAAGAATGTTTTGAATCTGTAACGCGGGGGCGGAGACGGTTTGTCGGAGCGGCAATATCGCCAGCCCAAGGCTAAAGCGACAGCCATCAATGTTCCCACAATCGTGCAGGTTAACCAGTCATGGATTATTACTACTAGGTAAAACCACTGCACTGGCCAATAGCCAAAAGGCCAATGGCCGTCTCCAGCCACATGCTCGAGCCGCCAGACTGGATAGCCAAACGCTAACCAGGCCAAACCGAAGAAAACCAATACTGCCCCAACTGAAATTAAGGCTATTCGAAATTCTTTCATTTCTTCCTTAATACCTCCCTGTATATAGAATGTCAGAATATCCTTTCGAACCATATACTATACCACAAAAGTGGTAGATTGTCAAGACCTAAACCCTCAAAAACCCCTTTTCATTTTAGGATAATCTTGACGAAAAAACAATCATATTATATGATTAAAATGACCATTTAAAAGGAGGTTTTTATGGAAAATCCACTCAAGGTTTCATTAGAAAATATCATTCCCCTGACTGAGGCACGCGATCATTTTTCTCAAATTGTTAACGAAGTCCAAAAAGACAAACTCTATGTTCTCACCAAAGGCGGCAAACCAGCCGTGGCGATTGTTGACGTAAAATATTTAGAACATATCACTGGCGGTGAAGCAAAAGTTGAAAATGTGAAAGAAGAAATTAAAAAGGCGCCGGAAAAAGTGGGCTTACCACCAATGGTCGAACATTCAAAACCTGTGACGCCAAATCCGACACCACCAATTCAAACCACTCCTCCACCCCCACCAAAACCACCGGTAGTACCACTAACTAAAGCTGAATCACCCAAGCCAGCTGGGTTTGCCGCACCACAACCTGCCCGCAATGCTTCGCAAAGCGTTACAGGCGAGCCACCTAAACCTCCTGTTCAGAACCCTGCTCCAGTGGCTATTGCCAGTCAAACATCCACGCCACCTCCTAGTAATCCTGTACCACCCAAAACCACACCAACACCGTCACCACAAGGTGAAAAAATTGATGTTCAATTTTCCAAAGAACCACCAGTAGAAGATAAATCAAAAAATGAAAGTCGTTTCGAATCACCAGACAACAAACCTTCTCCCAGTCAATATGCTGGCAATAACCAAGAAGAACCCGAAGATATGTCTATTGATTAGTGCTTAGAATTTTGTTTTAGATGCCTTCTGATCCACCAAACAATACCAATTACTATTAGTCCTAAAATAATCCAATCAAATCCATGAAAATAGCGACGCAGACTCTCCCAGTTTTCGCCTAGTTTTTGGCCTAGAAAAGCCAACGCTAGCGACCATGGTAGTGACCCCAAAAAAGAATAAACCACAAATCGCCAAAAATTCATTCGGGCAATGCCTGCCGGAAAAGAAATAAAGGTTCTAATCACTGGCAAAAGTCTTCCCACAAAAACGGTTACTTCACCATGTTTTTTAAACCATTTATCCGCTAAATCCAAATCGTGGTGAGAAATAAAAATATATTTACCATATTTTTCAATTAATGGTCTGCCACCCCATGCTCCAAGCCAATAAGAAAAAATCGAACCAAGAACACAACCAATGGCACCAGCTAGCCCCACTAACCACAAGTTAAGTTCACCTTGTGCGATTAAAAAACCAGAAAAAGGCATGATTATTTCTGAAGGTAGTGGAATATTGGCTGATTCAATCGCCATCAAAAGGATTACCCCACCATAACCAAGTGTGCTGATTACATTCATAATCCAAGATGCGATTGTGGATAAAATTTGTGTTGCCATAAAAACTTTCTATAAGTAGCCGAAAAACCAAAAAGTAGCGGCCGTTAAAACGAAAGCAATTAAAGATCCAGCCACCGCTTGCCAGATAGTGTGACGTTTTCGATGAATTCTCGACCACGCTAAAGGGATTAAAAACAAATACAACCACCATAGATGAATTCCAAAAAGAATAACCGAAATCGTCGCAATTGCTGAAAAAAGAGCCGTATGAATACTCACCTTCCAAACTTGAGTCAGAAGCGCCACTCCGACGACATTAATCGCATAAGCCGCGCCGATCACCGTCACGGGTTTGGCCGCTCCTAAAATAAAAAGTAAGAAAGCACCAATTACTGACGAAACACCGGCCAAAAGAAAAGGGATTTTTCGATCATTCTTATCAGAAATATGAAGATCGCGAATCTGCCGAGATTCCAATAGCCATAAAACATAAAAACCAGGAATAATAATCGCAAATAGTAAAAATGTGATCATCCAAGGTAAAAACTGATTTAAATTACGAGAATAGTGATAGCTAATTAAAATAATAAAAACTAGTGCGGTAACATAAGGACTAAAAAAGGCCGAGATGACAAAAGCCACGTAATCAATAAATTTATGAACATTTTTGTTGATAAGACCGCCTTTTTAGGCTAAATGTAAAACTCGACAAATTTTTAAAATAAAACTGTAAATAATACTTAATGGCTTGTCAAAAAGATCAATTAAATAAGCAGAAAGTAGTCCAATGGCTAATCCACCTAAAATATCAGTTGGGAAATGAATCGCGGTGGCCACCCTAAAGAAAGAAACGGCAATCGCCATAGCTAATATTGCCCAAGCTAATTTCTTATACCCAGAAAACCACAAAGAAAAAGCGACGGCAAAAAGAGCACTAGCATGATCTGAAGGAAAAGAATAATCCGGCCGATGAAAAACCAATTCTTGAATCCCGGTGATCTCAAAAGGCCGGGGTCGGTTAATTAAATTGCCAATCGTATAAGCCAAAATCGGCCAAGCCAAAATAACCGAAAATAAAGCTCGCAGTGTTACTTTTTTTGAATCCTTGGAATAAAACCACAAAACAAGTAAGATCACCGGTAAAGAATAAATCAGGTACTCGGCAAAAAATTTATCAATAATTGTGTTACTATGCTTGGCAAAAAAAGAGTTTAAACTTAAAACAATTCTTTCGTCAATGGCAGTTATTTGATGAACCATTTTTAATACCTTTCTTTCTCTTTTAAACTTATCAGAATTATTTCTTTTTGACAATAAAGAAAATGCGTCGTAAAATTAAAGTTCTAAGGAGGTATTTTGTCAATAAATTCTTTAATCACTGATTTTTTAGAATATATGGAGGTTGAAAAAGGCCGCACTATTGCGAGTACCAAAAATTACGATCGTTATCTACGAACATTTAGCGCTTTTACCAAAGAAAATGGCATCGAAAATCCAGAAAAAATCGATTTGGAAATAATTAGAAAATTTCGATTAGCACTCAATCGAACAAATATTTCTAAGCGGACTCAAAATTATTATTTAATTGCTTTAAGGTCTTTTTTAAGTTTTTTACAAAACAGAAAAAATATTAATGTCTTGGCGGCAGAAAGAATAGAATTAGCCAAAACCAGTCAAAAAGAATTAGTTTTTCTCACCGACGATGAACTGGATGTATTATTAAGTCAACCCGATTTAAAAACTATCCAAGGATTACGAGACAAGGCCATCTTAGATTTATTTTTTTCAACTGGTCTTCGCGTTTCAGAACTTTGCAGTCTTAAAAAAGATGATATTAATCTCAAAAAACCAGAGTTTTCAATCAAAGGAAAGGGAGGAAAAATCCGAGTAGTCTTTTTAGATGAGAACGCTAGATTATCGCTGCAAAAATATTTAAATATTCGGACTGATCAGTCGGACTATCTTTTCGTCTCTTATGGACATACATCAAACAAATCCGAAACCCGAAACCCGAAATCCGAAAACAAAGGAATAACGCCAAGATCTGTTCAGCGAATGATCAAAAAATATGCTAAAGCAAGCGGGATTACAAAAATAATTACGCCGCATTCATTAAGACATACTTTTGCCACCGATTTACTTTTTTCTGGCTCTGATTTGCGTGCCGTTCAATCGTTACTCGGTCATGAAAATATTGCGACGACCCAGATCTATACTCATGTCACCGATAAAAATTTATATGAAGTTCACCAAGCTTTTCATGGCCTACGAAATAGAAAGCCCCACCAAGATGGCGGGGCTAAAGAGAACTAGGAACCAACACTTATTCTGAACACTGTCCGATTTGAACAGTTGCGTAAGCTACAACCAGTACGCAGCCCTGTTTCGCTTAAGTGGTTGACCAATTCCTCGATGATGACCAACCCTCGACCGTGTTCGGATAGACAATCTTCAGGAAGAGCTACCTTCCTATCAACGCAATTGTAATTCGAGTTGGTGATACTCAGGTGTAAATCAGAGGGAGAATTCTCCCAAGCAATTTTGATTGGTCGTCGGTCCGGCGTATTACAACAAGCATTTGTTACGGCCTCACCAACAATCAATTCAACATCACTTTGCTGGGCTTCACCAAGAAAGTCCAGCGTTTGAAGCTTCCCTCCAACCTCATGTCGAAGATCGTGCGCACTCCTGTTACGATTGTCCTCTGCCACTTTCCGACAGATTGAACCGCTTTCCTGAACGTCCTTTACACGTTTTGGTAATTCGCCAATGTTGAGAATTTGCTGAACAGACATTCTACCATCCTCCTGACTTGTCAACGTTCCAACATTGTCATGGTTAAAGGACACCTCGATTGTACTATAATTTAGTTGATTTTGCAATATGGACAATAAAAAAGCGGCATTGCAATAAATACCAACACCGCTAAAAGAGTTTATTCACAGCTCGTAAAACACGGCAAATTATCCTACATCAGCCAACTCATTAATAACAGCTTCATCAGCTGCTGTTTTTCCCGATCTACGGGAATAAATAGACATAGCTTTCATTAAATTACTAAAAGCGCTACTTGACCACGTTGTTAATGTTATCCTCTCGCGTATTAAAGTGCAAAGTAAAGATAAATCCGAATGGAAATACTCTTTACTGACAGATGTCAGAAATTCCCGAATCTCTTCGGCAGTCAAGCTTAGTCTTTTATCACTCAAAGTATTAAGAAGACAATCAACTTTAGCTTGCGGTTCGGGGATAAACTTCATTGCCGCTATTACCAAATCAATACCATTTGCGTTCATTTTCTTCCCCCTCTGATCAGCTAATGTCCTCTACTTGATCGCAGAGAACATTTGATTATATCTCAAATTGTAAAATATGCAACTTCGCCTGGTCAAATAGAATAACTTAAGGTATAATAACCTTATGAACAAAGATAAAGTTCTTAAAGAATTGAAAGAAAAGTTTCCAGGCAAAAATATTATTTTAAATAACGAAGCTAACCCGACCGAAATTGTCTGTGAAATTGATCCAGAAAACGGAAAAGCGATAGCAGTGATTGATGAATCAATCCCTCACTACCATAATAAAACAAGAGAGTATTATATTATCCTAGATGGTAATCTTGAACTTTTTGTCGATAATGTAAAACATTCTTTAGCAAAAGATAATACTTTTGAAATTGATCCTAGACAAAAACATTACGCTATCGGCAAAGAAACTTGGGTGGAAGTAACCAGTGTTCCACCTTGGAAAATAGAAGACCATATTATAGAGGAAAAGAAATAAATGAGTTTAAGTATCGGGATTTACAGGTCGCAACCATACCATTTGAACTCAAGATAAAAATGCCAAAACCAGATTTAAAAAAGAATGGATATTCATCACAATTTTTAGAAAGACTAGCATTTCAAATACTATGAGAGTTTACGACGACGAATTTATTAAAAAGCTACCCCCTATGGATAGATATAGTAATCCTTGGGTAGTTGCTACTTGCAAAAATGATGAATACACTAGAACTCATGTAGAAAAATGGTTTGAAAATTTACCTCGGCGGGTAAAACCAGATTTTTTTGCTAGACTCCGAAGTAAAAAAGATGGTGATTTCCTATCTGCATTTCACGAACTCCTTTTTCATCAGTATTGCCTAGAGGAAAACTGGAAAGTAACCAAAGACAAATTAATAAACAACACAACGCCAGACCTGTATATTGACGATAAAAAGGGAAATAAATTTTATATCGAGGTATTAGTTCTCCAAAAAAGCAATGAGGATAAGAAAAAAGATGAGCTTTTTAATAAACTTCTTAGGTCATTAGATAAAATAGAGACCCAATATTTATTATCAGTTCATCTGAAAGGAAATGTTACTGATTCAACAAACATTCCTAAAGTCGTTGAAACTATATCAAATTGGTTATCTCCTTTAACTGTTGAAGAAAAGGCAGATTTAGAAATTAATGATTTTGGTTTTAGCGGTGAAATAACTGCAAGACCTAGAAATGATATTCCAATGACAGGGAATATGTTTTCTTGGTCCCCTCCTGGGGGCTCTTTTAGTTTTCCTACGGAAAGAATTAAAAATGAGCTAAGGAAGAAAATAAGAAAATATAATTTCCTTAAGGATATGGGTATTCCGTTAATTATCGCTGTCTGTAGCGACGATAGACCACTTATATCTCACGAGTCATTGGATTGGACCTTGTATGGAAGAATGGTAGTTACCTGGGAAATTAATAATCCAAAATCTGAAACCAAGATATCAAGGGATAATAGCGGTTTCGCAACTCCAAACCCTGGGTTAATGTGGGAAACAAGGAATAAAGGAATGAGTGCTGTTATTTTTTGTTCGAGACACTGGGAAGAAAAAAGAGTTTTGTATGATATGAGAGTCTACCATAATCCTTGGGCGATAAATAAACTTTCGGATGAATTATTTAAAAAAATGCCTCAATTTGCAGAAGTAAAAATAGACCCTAAATTTATTACTTTAAAATGGATTAATGATAATAAGCAGAAAATTGTATTTAGTTAAACTTTAAATTTTTAGTTAAAAGATTGTCTACCCTAATATATCTAGAAAATCTGTATAAATATATCTACTATTGTTCTTTCAAAGATTCTTTAAATGGTAAACACTCTTCAATATCTGGTAAAGCTTCTAAAATTTCGGGAATTTTGTCATACTTTCGCCATTGACCATTCTCTTTTATTTGGAATTTTCTTTTAAAAGGATATATCATTTCAAATTCTTCAGAATTAGTTTTTATAATAACTTTCGGTCTAAAAAGCTCATGAGCAGCAAGCATTGTTGGTTCTGGTTTAGTTCCATTACGAAAACCATTTAACCAATTGTTTCTGAAGGTGACTTTATTGTCCTCCTCGATAAAAAAGTATAAATATTTCCAACAATCAACTTTATCTCTTTTTAAATGATTAAAATATTCATCAACATGATAATAAAAAACGCTCCAGCCCTCCTTCCGATTTCCAAATGAATTTCTCAATTCATCTGAATAATGCACGAAGAATATTTTCATCTAATATGACTCTTTAATTGATTTGGATTTTTTGTGAGGTCAATTTTAATCCAAGAATCTAGTCTATTTTTTTCTTTTAGAACTTTAATTTCTTCTTCGAATAAATAATCATCATACCATCTAAAATCGTTATTAAAATCAATAGCTTCAGTTTTCCAAGTTTTCCAATTAGTTGGTTTTATTTTACGAATATAGTCCATAGACCTTTTATCAAAAAACTCTTTTAGACGATTAAGAATGAAATCCGTATCACCTTTTACATTAGTAGAGAGCCAATAGCAATTATGATTTTCGACTAAATACCTAATAAATTCGTCAGCAAAATTAGCTTTTTGTTTGTTGTTAGCCAATATAGTTTCGTCAACATCCAAATAGACTTTCATTTTTTCAGTATAGCAAATAAATAATTATTAATATTATAGGAAGTCCAATTATTATCGCTAACCATAAACCCCTTCTCACGGCTCTATCAGTTATGCTTCCTGCGTAAAATTGTTTACTTGCGTCAATTCGAACATCAGCTGGAATTCGATAATCTGATTCCGCAATATATCCTTTATCTTCCAGCTTTAAATATATTTTATGTGCTGTTTCGTAATCAATCTGTAACCGTCTCATTAATAAAGCATGAGAGCATTTGCCCGCATGGGCGATTATATTAATCGCTTCTTCGAAAAGTTCTTCAAAACTTCTTTCTATCCCCATTTTCTACCTCGCTTGTATTTTGACAATTTGCTCCGCTTTGTTCGGTAAAGCAATTTTTATATTGAATTCTTTCTCGGATTTATCAACATTAATCTTATAAAGAGCGCCTTCTCTAGTAGATTCAGAAGGGACATTACTTGTTTCAAAATCAGCTTGAGTCAATTTGTATGCTTCACCGCTTTCCCCAAAAACTTGAAACCAATTTGTTGTAATTGGTTGTTCATAAAAGGAATTATTTTTAACTTTAACCTTAAGAGCTAAGTATTTCTTATTTTCGCTTTCTGTTTTCCTCCTTTCATTGCCTGATTCACACCAATTTATTCTTCCAGTTGGGGTATGCCACGAACAATCACTTGGCAAATATTCTATATCACTAAATTCACCGTTTATTGCAAAAGTATATGGACCATAACGGAATTCTTCTCCTTCTTGATAAGTATGAGTTTCGCCATAAGATATTGCATGATAAGTATACAATCCAAGAGCGGCGACAACTACACATATAATCAACCAAAAGGAAAAAAGTTTATAGACAGGAGTTGCCTTTTTACGAATATCAAGAACTATTAATATAGCACAAAAAACTACAACAGCTAGGAGACTAACTACAAATTGTCCCCATAAAGCACTAGATGATGCAATACTTGTTCCTTTTTCTGGAGTAAAAATTCCAAATTTATAAATCCAAAATATAAAAAATGCCAGTAAGATTAAACCGACAAACACTAGCGTGAATTTAGAAATAAATCTGCCTAATTTTCTATTTTCATTTTCGGATTCATTTTTGAGTCCTTCTTTCCCCTCTTCTATAACTTTTAACCCGCATTCTTCGCAGAATTTATCATTTTTGTTTAATTTTTTTCCACACTTTTCGCAATACATTTTTATTCAATAAAAGCCAAACCATAAATAATTGTATTTGTTACTATAAAAAATATGATTCCCCATATATCCCAGATTCTCATTGCCCTTAAATAGTCTTCGTGACTATCCCATTTGTGATATTTAAACGCAATACCCCTCCCCTTGATACCTAAATAAACTAAAACTATTAAGCTAATAACAAATCCTAAAGAAGAAACTGCAATTTCATTACTTCTAATCAACCCGTTAGTTCCAAGCACAATAATTAAAAATACCCACCACCACTTATATTTCATGCATACTAAATAAATCCAAGTAAAACCAAAAGCACCCCATGACCAGTGACCAATTTTTTGTTGATTATGGTTGTGAGAAATAACTGGTTTAATAGAATCACCACAACTAGAACAAAAATTTGCTGTTTTTGATAATTCTTTCCCGCACTTTGAACAAAACATAAATTACCTACTTTTTTCTATTTAAAAAGGACAACCGCTCTAGGTTGTCTGGACCAGCATTAGGTTGAGCCTAATGTTTATCGAGCGATTGCCCTATTGCTAGGCTCAACCACTCTAATAATGGTTTCCCAACTCTAAAACTGGTCCAGACACTTTAATTATACTCTTAATAATATAAAAACAATACCACCTGTTATATCTATTATTAGTTCCGATTATTTTCTGTTATTTGTTGTTATAAATTATCCGAATTGGTAATTCTTCTTCTTTGTCATATTTATCAAAGAGCCCTAATAACTTACAACCTATTTTAATAGCATTAAGTTGAACCTGTTTTTCTTGGGCTGTTTTTACGGGTCCAAAAATTGTTTGAGAAAGTTTATTTAACAATATATCCATCGGGAGTAAATCTTCTGTATATTGACCAACGACCATCAAAATCTCAGGTTTTCTTAAGTTCTCAAATCCTATTACTTCTGCAGTATGCCGATTTGCAACTTTATAATTTCTGGCTGCTGCCTCTGTTGCATTTCCAGTCTCTAAGTAATCTTTTATAAATCTTTGTTGCTTTAAAGTTAAAGCCATACTACCGCCCGAATCTTAAATTTTTGATTTTTAGCGAGGAGTAATATATAAGAAAAAATAACCCGCTCGTGGGGCATAGCCCCATTGAAATTATACCATATTTTGAGATAATAAGCCTGCTTTAGCTGGAGGTAAAATGAGCAATATTAAACAAAATATAGAATTACTAACAGAACAAGATTCGCTCTTTCGTAAAGAAATCATTAAACTTAGAAAACTTCTAGAAATACCTCAGAATGGTTTTAAAACAAAGAAAGAATTTGAAACTTGGCTAGAAAAAAACAATAATGAAAGATATTTTAATGTGACCATTAATTGTTTAATTAATGAATATAAACTAAATGAAAAATATATAGAATTTATAGCACATTTTTTAGGTTTTAATTATATTATTCTTCCAAGCTGGAAAGGCAATTGCACAATCCATATACTTCAAGATGGTCAAAATAAACTATATATTGAGGTTTTTGGAGATACTACAAAGAAAGATATTGATAGAGCTTGGAATTTAATTGAAAGAAAAAATCTTAGGTCAAAATTATCGCAATATATTAAAAAATTTAAACCAATATCTACTCTGTCATTACAAAGAAGGATTTATACAATGAAGAAGCTTGGTAAAAAGGGAAGGGACTTTCTTCCTTCACTGCCAGATGGTTATTATCATGGAGATGTTGACAAGTTAATCAAAAGATACAAAAGTTCAATAGAAACCGACATATAATTAATAGGTTGTTTGTCCTATCGCAAGACCTATACAACTTATAAGCTGTAGTTAATAGCTACAGTTTTTTTGTTGCTGGAGGGCAAAACAGCTTCAAATAATCACAAGACCCGCCAGTCCTCCAGCTGGCGGGTTTATAAAAGGTTATTAGATGAACACAAATATTACACTTGAAGACATTCTAAAAAGCGTTGAGGAAATTTTGCCTAATAAAACAGAGATGGTGTTACTAACACTAGCTATTTGTATAAGTCCTTTAGTTGACCATCAAACCCCACTTTGGCTCATGTTTGTCGGAGTGCCTGCAAGTGGCAAAACTGAGGTTGTAAGACTGATTAGCGACACACCTTTTGTCAAACCTTTAGATTCTCTCACTGAAAATGCTTTCGTAAGCGGAGCAATCAACCCAGACAAAACTAAACCTAAAGATTTATTACCTTTGCTTGATGGCAAATGTTTTATTATCAAAGATTTTACTACCACACTTTCTCAAAGAGAGGAATCTGTTAAAAAGATTCTTGGTGATTTGACATCAATATATGACGATACCTTTCAAAAACATTCGGCAATGAGAGGAACTATATCATATCATTCATTTTTTTCTATTTTAGGATGTGTAACTCCTCAGGCGTTGAATCAACATCAGCGTTATATGAACCAAATTGGACCAAGATTTTTATTCTATAGAGTTCCACTTTCAAACGAGGATGAAATTGACAAAGCTTTAAATATTTTATGGACATCGGAAACAATAAATCAAACCAAAGAGAAAGTGCATCAAATGGTCTTGGCATATTTACAGAATATTTACCAAAGGAGTAATAGCATCGTATTCAAGAAAGAGCCTATTGAGGTCCAAACATCTATAAATAATTTTGCAAAGTTTATTGCCAAAGCAAGAGGAATTGTTTTAACAAGACAAGCCAAATTTACAAACGAAGATGGAAAAGAAATTACCTTCTATGAACCATACGAAATACAAATCGAAGAGCCTCACAGGGCCGTTCGCCAATTAAGAGTATTAGCACGGTCATTAGCACTGGTATCAAATAATCAAACAGTTGCCTCAAAAGAACTATCAATTGTTAAAAAAGTCGCCCTGTCCTCTATGCCAGCCGATAGGTCGGCTCTTATATCTATAATCTCAAAAGAAAATAAGAAATGGACAGCAAAAGAAATTGCTGATTCTTTAGGTATCTCTCATAAAACTGCCTCTAGACAGTTAGACGAGCTTGTTTCTTTGGAGATATTAGACAAGGAAGAACAAGGCATAGGTTTAGCAAATAATTATTCAGTAAAAAATACTTTTAAAAAAATTATATATGATGAGGAGTTTATGTCCAGCCCAACTATGACCAAGACAAAAACTCCGCACCAGTCTTTAAAACAAAGCGAATCAGAAAATGTCACTTTGGAAGATATAGATAATTTATTTGGAATTGAATCAATAACTTAAGTCTAATATTATGTCGGGTAGAAAGCCAATTCAGCCTATAAAAATTAAATATGAGCAAGCAAAAGAAAATTTTTCTCCTGAAAAGATAGAATTGGTTTATGATTTTGTTTTTAAGAGAACTATTGAAGATTTAAAAAATAATTCACAAGATGACCTTGACAAATTGATTAATAGTGATTTATATTGATAATAGGACTAAGTATGACTAAATATACTTCAAATAAAAAATACATGACAGTTGAACAAGTTGCAGAAATTTTACAGGTCCACTGGCAAACAATCCTCCACTATATTCGTAAGGGTCAATTGCACGCTTTTAAAATTGGCAAGGGTTATCGAATAACTGATGACGATTTAGATAAATTTATTAGAAAACTAAAGGAAGGTCAAAAATGAAAAGGGCTGCGATATTAGCAAGGGTAAGCACCGAAAATCAAAAAGAAGAAGCTACTATTGAATCGCAAGTGGCCGAAATCAAAGAGCGTGTAAAACAAGATGGTAATATTTTATTAGATGAATGTATTTATAAAGACGAGGGCTATTCTGGCGAACTCTTAGCCCGACCTGCTTTAGACAAAATGAGAGATGATGCTAAAAAAAGAAATTTTAATATCCTATATGTTTATGACAGAGGACGGCTCTCTCGTAAATTTGCCTATCAAGAGCTCATTTTAGAAGAGTTAAATGACTTGGATATAGATTTTGTTACCTTACATGATGTCAAGGCAGAGACGCCCGAAGAAAAGGTTCTGCAAGCAATGCAGGGGGTTTTTCATGAATACGAAAGAATAAAAATCACTGAACGATTTAGACGAGGCAAACTGTATAAGGTTAGAAATGGTAATCTTTTAGGATATTGTGCCCCTTATGGTTATGACTATATCCCAAAAACTAAAGAGAAAAATGGTTCTTTTATTATTAATCCAGTTGAAGCTGAAGTTGTAAAAAAGATTTTTCATTGGGTCGCCATTGAAAATATATCTTTACGAGAAGTAATAAAAAGATTATATAAACTCAATATTCCGCCTAAAAAACAAAAAAGACCCATATGGACCAAAGGTCCGATTGTGCGTATGCTATCCAATGAAACATATATCGGCAATCATTACTATTTAAAAACTGAAGCTACTGTATCC
This sequence comes from Patescibacteria group bacterium, assembly GCA_023484645.1. The sequence goes on along the minus strand of JAMCZZ010000015.1, from coordinate 7,120 downwards.
AAATCTCCCAAATCAAATGGCTATCACCGAGTTAAAAAATCAAGTCGTAAAATTCGGCCTAGAGAAGAATGGATTAAAATTACTGTTCCTGCAATTATAGATATAAGTCTATTTGAAAAAGCCCAAAAGCAATTAGAACTAAATAAAAAATTCTCTCCAAGAAATACCAAAAGAGAATATCTCTTACAAGGTTTAATTTATTGCCCCTGTGGGCAAAAAAGAACTGGAGAAGGTATTAAAGACCATGAATATTATCGTTGCACAAGCCGATTGCATAGCTTTCCCTTGCCCTCTCAATGCTATGAGGGAGGTGTAAATACAAAAGTAGTTGATACGCTTGTTTGGAATAAAATAGTTGAAATGTTGACCAATACAGTAATGATTCAAAAACAAGCCGAAAACTGGATAAAAAAACGAGATACTAAGACAAAAACTAACGACACGGGAGGCATTGAAAAGGAAATCGCCAATCTTGATAAAGAGCAAGAAAGATATTCAATTGCCTATGGTAAGGGTATAATGCCGATAGAAATTTATGAATCAAGAATGGCTGAAATCGCTGAAAAAAGAAAAGTATTAGAGATAAATCTATCCGAAGCCAAACCTAAAATAAATATTGGAAGTTATCTTGACCCTAAAAAATTAGCTCAAATAGCAATTAAAACTATAAAATCCTTTAATTTTTCGGATAAAAAGTTTATTATTAGACAGTTAACTGAAACAATTGTCGCCGATAAAAAACTGGTTGTTGTTGGTGGCCATATACCATTAACAGGTTTAGATATGGAGTTGTATGCTAAGTATAGGAATAGTCGGACTACCTAATGTGGGTAAGTCCACCTTATTTAACGCTTTGGTTAAAAACGCACAAGCTGAAGCAAGTAATTATCCTTTTTGCACCATTGACCCCAATGTCGGCGTGGTTGAAGTACCAGACGTTCGATTGGGAAAATTAACAGAAATTTCTAAAAGCCAAAAAACTGTCCCTACCACCATTGAATTTATTGATATCGCTGGTTTAGTTAAAGGCGCTCACAAGGGTGAGGGTTTAGGCAACCAATTTCTCTCACACATTAAAGAAACTGACGCAATCGCTATGGTGATCAGATTTTTTGAAAATCCTGATATTATTCATGTTGACGGTCAAATTAACCCCGCTGAAGATATTAGAACTATTAATCTTGAATTAATTCTGGCTGACCTAACACTGGCTGAAAAAACACTAGAGAGAATGCAAAAAAATCTTAAACCCGGGGATAACGAAACTAAAAAGAAAATTTTAATTTTAGAAAAAATTAAAGCTGGACTCGAAGAAGAAATGCCCATTTGGGCTATTTTCCCCAATATCGAAGACTTAGAACCAATTTGTGAATTTCAATTTATTACCTCAAAACCAGTTTTATATATTGCTAATGTTTCGGAAGAAATGGCTACCATAGAACCTAAAGAATTAATTGAAAAATATCATCTTGGCGAAATAATTAAAAATCCTGACGCTCTAATTCCCATTTCGGCTAAAATTGAATCAGAGCTTGGTGAGTTAAATGACGCTGACCAAAAAGAATTTTTAGAATCTCTAAATTTAAAAGAGAGCGGTCTTAACCGCTTAATTTCGGCTGCATACGTTACTTTAGGACTAATCACCTTTTTCACTTCTGGCGAAAAAGAAACTCGAGCTTGGACAGTTGTTAAAAATTCCACAGCGCCTCAGGCCGCAGGCAAAATTCACACTGATTTTGAACGCGGATTCATTGCCGCCGACGTAATAAAGTATAATGATTTTGTTGAGCATCAAGGCTGGCAAAATTGCAAAGAGAAAGGCCTGATTAAAACCGAAGGCAAAACTTATATCGCCCAAGACGGCGACGTGATGCTTTTTAGATTTAATGTTTAAATTCCTTGACAAATGAACCTTAAAGGAATAAAATAGATCAATCTTGTGAAAGGAGCTGAAATTCATGAAAGCACTGTTGCAAGTAGGAAGTTTTGCCGCTTGGCGCATACCATTATTTCTTGACCGTACCCCTGCCCCCTCAGCAATTATTGTTTTACAAGGTAGACTTGATACCGACATCGCTGCTCACCTTGAAATAGAGATTGATCATATTATCAAAGAAGTAGACGACAACGGTCACATTATTCTTCATGGTGACGCTGGTGATTTCGGATTTTCCTCTGATGTTTTCCACTCCAACGGGTTGGAAGCAATTGATGGCCGAGGTATAAAAATGCTTTTTGATTGCTATATCAAAGCTATCCCTCGCAACATTCAATTCGTATTTGTTCTTTCCTCTCCACTTCTTCGAAATCGAACCTTACCTTTTCCGGTTTTGTATGGTAGTAAGGCGATCGAAGAATATCTCTGTAGCCTTCACGCCTTTCCTGTCTAAGGAAGGGCTTTTTAAAAACTCTTGACTTTTATCATTTTTTCTGATAAGATGTTATTCAGCTTTTCACATCTTCTGTATAAAGGGAGAAGAGATCTTGAACAAAAAAGAAAAAGTGGGGATTTTCATTGACGGCGATAATTTTTTCGATATGATTCAATTTATTCGTTCTCAAGACGGAATTGCTATCGATATACTTGAGCTCATCCGAAAAATCAGCGACGGCCGATCAATTGAAAAAAGCATGATGTTAATTTCTATTTCGCCTCGAGGCCGCGTTGATTCTCAAATACACGCTACCATTATGCGCATGAGACAAAATGGTATCCAAGTAGTTACTATCACTAAAACCTCCCACCAGGAAGGTAATGTTACCAAATATCAAGGTTATTCTGACTGCCAGTTGGTTTGTGAGATTATTAGGTACCGTAACTGGTTCGATACCGCCATTATTGTTACACGAGACGGTGACTTTCGACACGTTGCCAAACTTCTCTCTTCGTCTTTTAACAAGAAAGTAGAAGGATGTGGTATTACATACGGTTTAAGCCCTCATTTCACTAACTGTTTGGATAGATTCTGGAATATCCGTTTCATGGTCAAAGATGATGAGAATCTGATTTATACTGGTTTCTCCGAAGATACAACCGAAGAAATGCCTGCTGATGAACAAATTTCGATCGAGGAGGATATCGAAGAATAAAAGTTCAGCCCTACCAAAAGGTGGGGCTTTTTGAAATCATTACTCTTGCAAAAAATTAATTCTTCTGGTATATTTAAAAAGCTATGAATAAGCAATATGAAATTACCTTCCTCACAAAGGAAGATTTAAAAGAAAAACCAGTCTCAAAAGAAATTGAAGCTTTGGATGGAAAAATTATTTCCACCTCAACATTAGGCCAAAAACAGCTTTCTTATAAAATTCAAAAAGAAAAAGAAGCTTATTTTACCACTGTTATTTTTGAGATAAATCCAGAAAAAATTACTGAACTTAATCGCAAACTTAATCTTAAAGATGAAATTTTAAGACACTTAATTGTTATTTTTAAGAAAAAAGAAACTTCAACGAAAATAACAAAAAAGGAAGAATTATCAACCAAAGAAAAACCAGAACCAAAAGAAGAAAAGAAAATAGCCGAAGTTGAAGCTAAAGAAGAAACAGAAATAGAAAAAGTAAAAAAAGAAACAAAAACACCAAAGAAAGTTCAAATTCCTGCTGTTAAACCTAAAAAAGTAGAAAAACCAGAAATTGAATTAGGTGAAGAAGAACGTCTCAAGGCTTTAGACGAAAAGCTCGACGAGCTTTTAAAGGAGTAAAATGTATTCTTTGAATCGCGCTCAACTTGTTGGTAATGTAACCCGAGATCCGGAAATGCGTTATACCCCTAATGGTCAAGCAGTCTGTTCTTTTTCAGTGGCTACTAATCGTCGCTGGCGCGACAAAGATGGCAATAACCAAGAACAAACCGAATTTCACAACGTGGTTGCTTGGGGCAAAGTTGCCGAAATTATTTCCCAATATGTTAAAAAAGGCCATAAAATATATATCGAAGGCCGACTGCAAACCCGCACGTGGGAAGGACAAGATGGCGGAAAAAGAAATCGGACTGAAATTGTCATGGAAGATTTCGTTTTCTTAACGCCAAAAGGAACCGGCGGAACCGAATCTACACCTGATTTGGGTGAAGATATCAAAGAATTTTCCCCTTCAATCGAAAAAGAAGAAAATAAATCAAAAGAAAAAACCGAACCAAAGAAAACTACTAAAGAAAAAGAAGAACCGTCTGATGAAGGCGAAATTAATTTAGACGAAATCCCTTTTTAAATTAGATAAATGGATAAATAGACTAATAGATAAATAGGAATACCAGTTACTTCCATTAATCCATTCATCTATTCGTCCATTAGTCCAAAAACCCGGAGGTTTTTAATGCCCAGAAGATTTAGCCCATCAAGAAAACAATGTAATTTTTGCCGTAAGAAAATTGATTATATTGATTACAAAGATTCAAGCGTTTTAATAAAATATTTGACACCTTGGACAAAAATGAAATCTGCCCGTGATACCGGCACTTGCGCCAAACACCAACGAATGCTTTCTGAAGCAATTAAACGAGCTAGATTTTTAGCCCTTTTACCATACGTCAAGAAGTAAGCTCAAACAATGCTTTCAATTAATGATCTAAAAATTGGCACCAAAATTATTTTTAATTCCGAACCACATCAAGTAATTTATACTGAGCACTCTAAACTTGGTCGTGGTGGTGGGATTTTGCGAACAAAAATAAAAAATTTAATTTCTGGTGCAACACTCGAAAAAACTTTTGCTGGGGCAGAAAAAATTCAAGAAGCAGAACTAGAAACCAAAAAAGCTCAATATCTTTATAAAGATGCTGAAAATTTTTACTTTATGGATGCAAAAAATTTTGAACAGTTCTCGATTTCTTCAACCCAAATTGGTAAAATGGCAAATTTCCTCAAAGAAAGTGCTGAAGTTGATATTTTGTATTTTCAAAATTCACCAATCAATATTCAGTTACCCATTAAAATTACACTAGAAATTACTTACACCGAACCTGGTTTTAAAGGTAACACTGCTTCAACGGTACTAAAACCCGCAACATTGGAAACTGGCGCTCAAATTAACGTCCCTTTATTTATCAAAGATGGCGACAAAATTGTTATCGATACGAGAACTGGCCAATACGTCGAACGAGCCTAAAATAAAACTTTGTTTTTTATTTTAGCAAGTTTATCCTTAATTTTATTTCTTAATATTTCTAATTTTATTTTTCGTTTTTGATTTATTCTTTGTAACTTTTGGTTTAATTTACTATTATTAATTTTTATTATTGCTCTTTTAGTACTCAATGACCCCGATGAATAAGAATTACGAGTAATATCTAAATTTGTGGTGGTAGTATTTCCAGCATTATCAGTAGCAATAACAACAACTGTGTTTAAACCGAAAGAAAGATCAACGTTTTGAGAAAAGCTAGTCGGACTAGAAACAGCTGCACCGTTAACTGTAACAGAAGCAATACCAGCCACGACATCAGTGCTAGTACCAGAAATGGCAATTGTTGATAAAATTGTAGAAATGCCATTAGCAGGAGAATTGACTGAAAGAACAGGAGGAGTAGTATCAATATTAAAACGCAAAATTTTTGCTGGACTCAACCAACAGGTAGCTATCAATTTTTGACCGTCAGACAGAACTTCATTTAAATAATTTTCTCCAGTACCAAAAGTAAATGTATTTACAAATAGTGTGTCAGGATCAATTCTGATCAAATTTCCTGGTGCTGAATTATAAGCACCCCAAACATATTGACTATCATAATAAACTCCATAATTTGATGTCGTCTGACCTGTAGCAATACGGGTTAAAGATAAGTCTGATTTTTTCACCCTAACGATTATCCCTGTAGTCGCCTCTAACCCGGCGTAGATATAATCTCCAACATTTGTTAAGTCGTCTGTGGGATAGTCATCACTTACTTGGAAAGTAGCAGTTGAGTAGCTTAAATCATTGGGACTTATTTTCGCTACCCAACCAGGAGAAGTTACACCAGTAGCATATAGATTAACTCCGTCATAAATAATAGAATGACCAGTGTTTCTACCAGTGATAGATACTGAACCAACTTTTGTAAAATCGCTGATTTGATATTTTAATATTTTGGCAGGAGAATTATAAGTTACAATATAAAGATACGTTCCATCATTCGTGATAGCAGGAGAGCCACCTGGATTTTCGGTAGCGTCGTATATAACATCGGTAAATGTAAAAGTATCGGGGTCGAATTGAGTAACGGCAACCTTAGCCGTATATTCCCAGCTAAATGCTATATAGACTTTATTATGGAGACTATCATAGGTCATTGACTCTGCTTTATTATGCTTGTTATCATTTGCAAAAGTATTTACAGAGTAAGAAGTAAGATCGGATAAATTAGACCATTTCATAATCTTAGCAGGAGAGGTTCTTGTACCTGCAAATAACATATTATTAACAACCAAACTACTATGTAGAAGATTCTCTCCACTAGCTAATGTTTGTACTTGTTTATTAACAATTTGAGGTGAAGCAGCATGAGCTTTTTGAGGAAACAAAAATAAGTCAACAATAAAAAATTGAGTTATAAATACAACACTTAAAAATATAATGAAAAACTTTTTAAAATTCTTCATGTTTTTCTATTTACATTGTATCACATAATTTATTTAAGATAATGAACGTGAGTAACCAATGTGCTATTATTGAAATAGCATGTTTATTGAAGCAACTAAACTGATTGGGTTGCCAGTTGGCGCTCGCGATACTCAAGAAAAAGCGGGTACTATCCGCCAAATTTTAGTTGATCCAGAAAATGGACAACTGCTGGGTTTTTCAGTACAAGTTGAGGGTTTTTTCTCACCTCAAAAAGTACTTTCAATTATTGATATTATTGACTGGGACCCGGTGGGTTTAGTGACAGCATCAATTGATAACTTAGTTGATCCTTCAGAAATTGTCCGTTTAAAAGCAATTATTGATAAGAAAATTTACCTCTTAGGGATGAAAGCCAAAACCGAATCAGGCATCGGTTTGGGCGAAGTGGAAAATTTCTTAATTGACACTAACACACAAAGTGTAACTAAATATTATCTTAAAGATCTCTTGGGCAAATCTCGCATCCTTACATCGGATAAAGTTTCGCGCATTGACAAGGCGATTATTTTTACCGCTG
>JAMCZZ010000024.1 GCA_023484645.1 Patescibacteria group bacterium | reverse complement strand
ATACATTCCACAAATATTGGAATTTAGATTCGTCATTAGTATTATTAGTTTTTATTCATAATCTGTAGTTTTTATGTTTATTGGAGAGTATTCATATAGCATCGATGAGAAGGGAAGAATTTCGATTCCAGTAAAGTTTCGAAGTAAGCTTTTGGAAGGTTGTATCGTTACTAGAGGGTTGGATCGATGCTTGTGGGTTTATTCGACAGAGGAATGGCAGAAAATTTCTGAACAGATAGCAAGTCTGCCCATAACTCAAAAAAATGCTCGAAGTTTTTCTAGACTTATGCTCGCCGGAGCGATGGATTTAAATCTGGATAAAGCAGGAAGAATTAATTTGCCTGGTTACCTAAAGGAGTATTCAGGAATTAAAAACAAAGTTGTTATTTGTGGAATGTATAATCGTCTTGAAATTTGGCCAGAAGATAGCTGGAAAGAGTTTAAGAAGGGGATGGAAGAGAATTCTGAGGAAATTGCGGAACAAATCGAGGCAATCGGCTTCTAGGCTGCCAAGTATACGGATAACTAATCTATCAAATTAACGAATAACGAATTAACTGATTAACGAATACAATTGTACCTTAATAATTTTTAGAGTCAGTAGCCAACAAAGCCAACTTATGTAGAAGCCCGAACTCATTCACGATCGCAATCTCACGGAGGAGGGCCCCGATAAACGTCGGGGCAAAAAGGAGGGGCATCCTTTTTGCCTAAAAGGAAGATCAAAAACAAAAATTTTAAAAAAAGGCATCTTAAGTATGGAGCATCCATCTTCGCTAAGGCTATGATGGATCTCGCAAACTATTAGATATTTAAGGTGCTCGAAAAGTTGGCTGCTGGCCCTAAGAATTAATAAGAATTAAATGTCCTGTAAAAAGTATCAAATCTAGATATTCGATATTATTGACTTAAACTAAATTTGGAGGGAATCGTGGGTAGAGTTTTGACAGTTACAAACAGCAATACAAATGAAGCAGGGGTTAGAAAAAAAACAGTTGCTCGCGAGATAGTAATTGGACCGAACGCCATCAAATTTGTTGCAATTGCAATTTTTGCTGTTCTTGCTATGGTTTATTTAGCTCAATCCACTGCAGGCGCAAACCGCAGCATAAAAATACGCGACCTAAGCGGTCGAAAAAATCAGCTTCAGCTTGAGAGAGAAAGGCTTGAAGTGGAGCAGACAAGACTAAAATCTCTAAAAGAAATTGATAACGGAACTCAAAAGAATATACTTGAGCCTGGTTCTACTGTGGGGCACCTCCAAAACTAAATTCATGGTTGCTATTCATACCAAACGAGCTTAAAATAAGAATATGTCAGATTATTCCACCACAATCGAAAGACGCCTGACTTCAATGGGCGTTATTGTTGTTATTGCTGCCTTAGTTATCTTGTGGCGGATGTTTGACATACAGATATTACAGCATAGTCACTATATCGCTTTGGCTTTAGGTCAACAGAGATTTGAGAAAACGGAGATAGCGCAAAGAGGAAAGGTCTATGTCCATGATTCATCGGTTGATCCAAAAAGCTATTATCCTCTTGCTTTTGATGTAAAAAAGTTTTCTGTCTGGGTGGTACCGAAAAATGTAACTGACAAAGTTGAAGCCTCTAAACAACTCTCCGTGCTTTTAGGCATCCCTGAACTTGAAATCTTCAATAAAATAAACAATGACAAGCTTTATATTCCTCCTCTTAAGAAAGGTTTGGTTTTAGACGAGGCAAATAATATAAAAAATAAGAAAATCGCTGGGGTTTTTGTGATGCCCGAGTATTCTCGCTATTATCCTGAGGGAACCCTTGCTTCTCAAGTTCTTGGTTTCGTCAATTCAGAGGGTGATGGAAAATATGGTTTTGAGGGACATTACAATAATGAACTGAAGGGAATGGCTGGAGACGTGAAAGGTGAAAAGGACACTTTGGGACGAATGATAAATCTCTTAGAGCAAAATGCCCCTCAGGATGGAACTAGCTATGTCTTAACTGTTGATCGATCGCTTCAATATTATGTTGAAAAAAAATTAAATGAGGCCATCCAAACTTTTCAAGCCGATTCCGGTTCAATCGTAATTATGGATATAGAGACTGGTGGAATTATCGCAATGGCTAGCGCGCCAACGTATGATCCAAATAACTTTCAGAGTTATGCAAAAGATAACCAGGGGATTTATGTTAATCCGGTCATAGCACACTTGTATGAGCCTGGAAGCATTTTAAAGCCGTTAGTGATGTCAGCTGCAATTGATTCTGGGGCTATCGCTGCTGATACAACTAGTGATTTTGATTGGCATGTTTTCGTTGGTGGGTTTGAAATAAAAACTGCCGAGAAAAAAGCTTTCGGACACGAGAACATGACTCAAGTCCTTCAGAATTCAGATAATGTAGCGATGGTCTGGATCTCAGAAAAGATGGGCAAGGATAATTTATATAAATATTTAAATGCCTATAATTTACTAGATAAAACCAATATAGATTTAGATACCGAGTCGGCAGGTTATACCCCACCTTTTAAACACTGGAGGGATATTAACAGAGCAACAATCGCTTTTGGACAGGGAATATCAGTCACCCCGATCGAGATTGTATCTGCCTACGCGGCGATGGCAAATAAAGGGGTCTATATTTATCCTCATATTGTTGATAAAATTATTTCGCCTGACGGTAGCGAAAAGAAGATAGAGAAGCAAACCGGCGAAAGAGTAATAAAACCAGAAACTGCTCAGGCGTTGGCTGAAATGATGTTTAATGTTGTGGAAAATGGACACAGTTGGAGGGCGAAGGTCCCTGGTTTTAAGATTGGGGCAAAGACAGGAACGGCTCAAATTCCAAAGCCGGAAGGAGGCTACGAGGAATCTGAAGACGGTCTGGGAATTTTTGTTCATTCATTGGCTGGTTTTGCTCCAACAGATGATCCAAAGTATGCGATGCTTGTTAAATTAGACCGCCCCAAAACCAATAAGTATGCTGAAAACACTGCCGCTCCAGTATTTGGCGATATCTCAAACTATCTATTAAATTACTATTATAGATTGAAACCGACCAGACCAATACCATAAAGAGATGATCAAAAAACAGGATGTGATAACCAGTTAAATTACAAATTTCAAATGGCAAATAAAAATGATAGATCAATTAATTACTTATGAAAGATTTTCTTTTACAAATTATTTATAAGATATTAGCTACTTATGCAAGGAGAGTTATAAAAAGGCATAATCCTTTTGTTGTAGCCATTACTGGATCGGTAGGGAAAACCTCCACAAAGGAAGCAATTTATACAGTTTTGTCGGAAAGCTTTGGCAGGGAAGTTAGAAAAAATGAGGGAAACTTAAATGCAGAAATAGGTTTGCCATTAACAATCTTGGGATATAAAGCATTGCCCAATAAATTTATGTGGCCAATCTTTTTAATCCTGGCTGGTTTCCGATCGAAGGTAAAAAAATATCCAAAATATTTGGTTTTAGAGATGGGAGTTGAGAAACCAGGGGACATCAAGTATCTAACCGGTATTGTAAAACCAGATATCGCGGTCATCACCTCGGTTTCAGGCGCACATCTGGCCAATTTTGAAAATAAGAAAAAGTATGAAGATGAGAAAATCGCTATACTAAATTTTCTAAAACCTAACGGAGTAGGCATAATTAACCAAGACGACCAAGTTCTTTGCCATTTTCAATCTGAAAATATTAAAACTATATCGATCGAGGATAATTCGGCAGATTATTGGGCCGATAGTATTAGAACATCTTCTTCTGGAACAGAATTCAGAATAAACTGTACTGGACACAAAATATCAATCGAATCCAAACTTCTTGGGCGCCAACTTGTTTATCCGCAAATTATTGCTTTCGCGGTCGCTGATATTCTTAATATTTCTCTTCTTCTAGTCGGTAAATCGTTAAAAAAATTACGGCCAATTCCGGGTCGGATGAATTTAATCGAGGGCGAGAATCAGACTACTATTATTGATGACACTTATAACTCAAATCCTAGTTCGTTGAAAGCAGCTCTTGTGTTACTTGGTGAGATCCAACATCGGGGGCGAAAAGTTGCGATAATTGGGAACATGAATGAGTTGGGAGCGGAAGAGAAATCAAGCCACCAGGAGATCGGTCATTATGCACGGGAAAAGTGTGATTTAGCAGTTTTTGTCGGTCCAAATGCAAAGCTAATGGCTAGGAGTTGTGGCACAAAGGATTGTCTTTCAATTGAAAATAGAAAGGAATTATTTTTATTATTATCATCACTGATTCATAAAAATGATTTAATTTTAGTAAAAGCGTCACAAAACGGGAACTTCTTCGAAGAGGTCGTAAAGAAATTAATGAAAAATCCAACAGAAGCCAGAAAGTTACTTGTCAGACAAAGTAAATTTTGGTTAAACAAAAAAAGAAAATTATCTTATTAATTATTCTCTTAGGCTATTAATGCAAGAAAAGGAGACTTATGGAGCTTCTAATAATTAACTCGTATGATCTTGTCAAAATGTTTTGGTTAGCGCTTTTATCTTTTTTGATAGCAATTGCGTGGACTCCAATTTTAACTAATTTTTTGTATAAAAATAAAATAGGAAAGAGAATTAGAGATAGTAAAGATGCTCCGATTTTTGCAAAAATGCATGAGAAAAAAAGCGGAACTCCGACAATGGGAGGAGTTCTAATTTGGGTTACGACTGCTGTTTTGACGCTAATATTCAACCTTGAACGCTCAGCAACATGGTTACCAGTGTTTTGCTTGGTTGCGACCGGTGTTGTTGGAGCAGTAGATGATCTATGGAATGTTAAAGGCAAGGGCCCGAAAGGCGGAGGATTAGGATTTAAACAAAAGTTCTTTTTATATACAGTAATTGCATCGGCGGGGGCTTGGTGGTTTTATTATAAGCTTGGTTGGAACTCTTTTCATGTTCCTAGAATCGGTGATTTTACGATCGGCTTGTGGTATGTACCTCTGTTTATTATTGTTCTGGCCAACCAATCGCTTCAAAATGATGATGAATTGGAGAGGACAAAAAAACTTTTTTTCCATGTCTGAGCTTTTTTGAGGCAAATTGGACTAAAAAGCTTAACCCCTCAACCATAAAAATTAAGGTAATAACAGGCAGAACTGCTACCGAATTAGTTAAAAACGCAATCACTCCCAAAGTCATTCCCAATGACATGGAACCAGTATCACCCATAAAAAATCGTGCTGGTGGAATATTAAACCAAAGAAATGCAAGGAGACCTCCCATAACTGTCGCACAAAAGGCTGCTAATTCAACTTTACCTTGTGTTAGGCAAATTACGGAGTATGTTCCATAAGCGAGAGCAAAGATTCCACCAGCCAAACCATCTAATCCATCTGTCTCATTTGAAGAGAAAGCCATCCATACCAAAACAATAATAAACAGAGGTACATACCACAAGCCGATCGTAAAATCACCGATTCTAGGAACATGAAAAGAGTTCCAACCAAGCTTATAATAAAACCACCAAGCCCCCGCCGATGCAATTACTGTATA
>JAMCZZ010000004.1 GCA_023484645.1 Patescibacteria group bacterium | reverse complement strand
CGTTGTTATATTACTAATAACATCAAAAACTTTCTGGGTAATTTTATTTTCTTTTCCATATAGGGTCTTGTATTGGCCTATTAAAACTTTGTCAAACTGAATTATAAGAAGTAAGGTGATAGTCACCATGAACAAAACAATGTATCCGGCGTAGAGGTTAAAATAGACCAATGCAAGATAAGAACTCACTAACCGGATAATGAATTCAATAATTTCGAAAGTTTCACTTGAAAAATTGAAAAGCGCCGTTGTTCCTTTTTCTACTTTATCGATAGTATTTCCTGAGTGATGATTATTGTGCCACTCAATTGGAAAGGCCATAACTCCATCTAGCAAATATTTTTTGTAATTGGCTCTTGCTAAGAAAGCATTTCTGTTTTCAATTAGGCGCGCGGGACCATGAAAAGCCCAGAAACCCATGTTAATCAAGAAGAGTATTCCAAGATAGAAAAGCAATGTATGCATGCTGGAATTAGTAATCCCATTCAATTGAATAACATTAAGCAATTTTGCGATGACTAATGGTTCTAGAAAGTTAATCATATTTGCAAACACGAACATAACAAAATAAAGGATTACACTTCCTCTATTTCCCTTGGAATACTTCCAAAGCTTTCTTGTCAAATATATTATTGGATTTTTTTCCATGGTTAACCGTTTATTGACAAAATCTTATCTAGTCTTTCTTATTCAAGTATAGCAATTAAATGAAATGCTATAAAGTTTGTTGATTATCTAAAAAAAATGATGAGTTTTTACTCATCATTTTTTCTTGGTGCCCCCGAAGAGACTATGTTGGAACATATGTTCGATAATGTCCTGTTTGGTGCTCAGGAGAGGACATAAGAACCGCTCGCACTCCGAGATGCTATCTCGGGCTCACTCTAAAAACCCACGGTTTTTAGTTTTTTCCTACACGGGAAACTACCGTTTCCCGACCCCTTCCCAGGTTCTCGTCCTCTCTATTCACTAATACCAATAAGAATTCCCAAAATTTGGGAATTCTTATTGGTGCTCGGGAGAGGACTCGAACCTCCACACCTTGCGGCACCAGTTCCTAAGACTGGCGTGTCTACCATTCCACCACCCGAGCAACAATAGAAATATAGCTTAAAACGGACTTTTTTTCAACTCAATTAAAGATTATGTTAAAATAAATTCAATGAAGAAAATCTATTTTCTAATATTCATGATCTTTTGTCTTTTTCCCACTTTTGCCAAAGCAAGGGATGTTTCTAAAATCACTGACTGGTATATCAAAGATTTTCAGAGTGAAATAAACGTCAATTCTGACTCATCACTTCTTATTAAAGAAACAATTCTAGCCGATTGCGGCAACTTGCCTGACAAGCATGGAATTTTTCGTATACTTCCTACTTTTTATAAACCAAGTGATAATACAAAAGTCGAAACTCCAATTGAGTTAAAGAGCATAACAGATCAAAATGGCGATAAACTGCACTACTCTGCTTCCCAAGATTATAACAATGGCACTATCACTTGGAAAATCGGAGACTCCAACAAAACTGTTCAAGGCGAAAATATTTATGTTCTTACTTATCTAGTAAAAAACACTATCCGTTTTGGAAACTCTAATTTTGATGAATTTTATTGGAACTTAAATGGTAACTATTGGCAAATACCAACCGATCATTTTAAAGCAAAAATTAACTTTCCAGCCGAAATAAATAAAGGCAATACTGAAACTTATCTCTATTCCGGATATTCAGGAGCGAAAACCAATGAGTTTTCAACTTTTTCATGGACAAATCCCTCTACTTTGCAAGTAGAATCAACTAAGGAACTCAAGAAAGAGCAAGGCATCACCCTCTCAGTCACATTTCCTAAAACTGTAATCGCTCCCTATAAACCGACTTTTTGGGAGATTTATGGCCAGTGGCTATTTTTCCTTATCCCAATAGTAATTTTTATTTACGGCTTAAAAATATGGAAAAAGTATGGACGAGATATTAAATTAGGTCGAACCATAATGGCTGAATATGATATCCCAAACGGGCTAAAGCCACTCGAACTAGGAATGTTATTTAGCAACGGAATGCTTAACAACTCTTATGTAACAGCAGCAATAATAAATTTAGCAGTCAACGGTCACTTAAAAATCGAGCAATTAGAAAAAACATCAATTTTCTCGAGAAAAGACTTTACTCTAATTAAGCTAAATAGCAAAAACTCCCTAACAGTAATTGAAAAAAAGATCTTAGACAGTTTATTCTCGGAGAAGCAAGAAGTTAAAATATCAGAATTACAAAATGAATTTTATAAAAATATTTCTGACATCAAAAAACTTGGCATCAAATTCCTTACAGATGAAAAATATTTTGAAACAAGAGGTTTTTTATGGCAGAAAATAACCGGCATTTCAGGTATTTTGTTTTTTGCCATAGGCATTTTTCTTGCCTCGCTTCCTACTAAATTTCCTTCAATTGCCATTATTTTATCTGGTATAATTCTTTTTATTTTCGCCGGGTTAATGACTAAAAGGACGAAAAAAGGAGCAGAAACTTATTGGAAAACTGAAGGATTTAGACTCTTTATACAAATGACCGAAAAATACCGCCAGCAATTCAACGAAAAAGAAAATATTTTTGAGAAAATTCTTCCTTACGCAATGATTTTTGGTTTGACAAGAACCTGGATCAATAATATGAAAAAAATTTATGGCGAAAATTATTTCAGCACTTATCATCCAGTATGGTTTTATGGAGCTGGGATCTCAAGCTTTGATGTCGATTCATTTAGCTCAACAATCGAAAGTCTTTCTTCTTCAATGAATAGTGCTGTTTCTCCTTCTGGCTCTAGCGGAGGCGGAGGCGCTGGTGGTGGAGGAGGTGGCGGTGGCGGTGGCGGCTGGTAATTTCTAGATAGTTATATTGTCTTTGAATTTTAGAAAAGTTTTGTCGCCAATCCCTTTTACATTTTTGATCTCGTCAATTGACTTAAACCCGCCATTAACATTTCGATACTCAACAATTCTCTTTGCATAAGTCGGACCAATTCCAGAAAGTGAATCAAGCTCTGTTTCTGATGCAGTATTTATATTAATCTTGCCACTAACTTTATTTGCACTCTTGGCTACGCCGTTGTCATTCCCGACCCGATCGGGAACCTTTTGCTCTGAAGATGCCCCAGCAACTTGCCCTTGGTCCTGATTTTGAATATTTGAATTTTGGAGACTTGAAGTTTGTTTGGTTATTGTTTCTTGTACCTTGTTTCTTTCATTCTCCAGTTGGCTGATTTTTGATTCAAGATTCGCGATTCTTGATTCTGGATTTTTCTTCGCAAAATTCTCCTTCCATAACAAAATTCCAGCCCCAAATAAAATAAAGGCTATTAAGCCTCCGCCAACCCAAAGACGGTGTTTTTCAATAAAGCTTCCGAGATCAAACTTCTCTTTTTTCACACTAATATTCTAGTAGTTAAAAATTAAGAAACGATTAAGAAGATTTAAATTCTACTCTAAATGCTTATTTTGCAAGAAATCTTTAACTCTCTCTTTGATTAGAGGATGTTCTTTAAGCTCAGGATCATCTTCTGTAATTGATTTTGCTGCCGAACTTGCTTCTTCTATCAACATTCTGTCGCTAAAACTTGCCATCTTTAAATCTAATAGGCCTGACTGCTCCGTACCAAACACTGCTCCAGGTCCCCTAGTTTCCAAATCAATTTCTGCCAGCTTGAACCCGTCCGAAGTTACTTCGAGATCTTTCAAACGTTTAATTGCCCGAGAATTTATTGTGGGGGAAAACAGAAAGCAAAACGACTGATGTTCCGCCCTGCCAACCCGACCTCTGAATTGATGAATCTGGGCCAACCCGAAACGATCGGCATCCTCGATCATCATAACAGTGGCATTCGGCACATCCACCCCAACCTCAACCACCGATGTGCTCACTAGTATATTTAATCGGTTATTAGAGAACTCTTCCATAACTTCATCTTTTTCTTTTGACTTAAGCCGTCCGTGCAGCATCCCAATTTTGAACTCAGGGAAAATTTTTTGCAACTTTTCGTGTTCCTTGACTACAGTTTTTTTATCCTCTGCAAATAGCTCCATCGCTGGGACTCCGTTTGTATTCTCTTCGATCAATGGGCAAATTATAAATGCCTGCCTTCCGACTTTTATTTGCTTCCTTATAAATTCATAAGCTTTTTCGCGATTTTGTTTTTCAACGAACCGAGTTTGTATTTCTTTCCTGTCTTTTGGTTTTTCTTTAATTATCGATAGATCCAAATCGCCAAACAAAGCCAAATGCATCGTTCTTGGTATTGGCGTTGCGGTCATACTTAAAAAGTGAGGCCGCATTTTTTGAGCAGTTCTCAGCTCTAGCAAGGTTGCCCGCTGCTTAACTCCAAATCTGTGCTGTTCATCCACCACGACTAATCCTATATTCTCCAGTTCAACATCCTTTTGGATTAATGCCTGCGTGCCAATGATTATGTTAGACTTTAAGACTTTAATTTTAGAATTTAACTCGTTTCCAGTTTCTTTTCGCTCTCTCGTATACAACCCAATCGAAATATCTTCCTTTTCAAATAATTTTTGAAATGTTTCATAATGCTGGTTAGCTAAGATCGAAGTCGGCGCCATTATGGCAACCTTATATCCAGCCTTAACAGCGATAAAAGCAGCAATCGCAGCCACAACTGTTTTACCGCTCCCAACATCGCCGTTTAAAAGACGATTCATAGGCTTATCAAGACCTATATCTTTAATAATCTGCCAAGCCGATTTCTTTTGATCCCCGGTTAATTCAAACGGTAGATTTTTAACAAATCCGGTTATTTTTTCTTCAGCTATCGTTATTTTTGGCGCATTTTCTTTCTTTAATTCTTCTCTTGAGAGATTAGCCCTTAAAGCAATCATAAATAATTCATCAAACGCAATTCTTCGCCTTGCCTGCTCCAACATTTCCCGATTTTCCGGCTGATGAATATTTAAAAGCGCCTCCTCTATGCTCAGCAATGAATACCTTTCCAATATCTGGCTGGGAAGCCATTCTTTAATGCTTAGGAGTTGATCTTTAATGCCTAATACTAACTTTGCTATGTATCTAGAAGTTATGCCTGCAGTCTCACTGTAAACAGGAATAATTGAAGGTTTGGTTGCTCTTTCCGGCGACTCCATTACCACTTCTTTCGCAAAAAAGTTGTATTGTGCTTTTCCATTCAAAATTACTTCTCGACCAGGAATAAGCATCTTGGCCAAAAAGGGCTGATTGAACCAAATCACCTTCAGGCTTCCAGTGCCGTCTTCCACTACTGCTTCAGTGACAGCAAAACCCCTCCGGCTGGTTTTTTTATTAGCGATGCCGAGCATAGTCCCTTTGATCGAGATCGCCTCTTTGTTCGAATACCTGATATCAGAAATTTTCGTTATATCACTAAAGTCTTTATACGTTCTTGGATAATAAAAAATAAGATCGGAAAGAATCTCAATCCCGAGTCGATCAAGCTTCGTTGCCATCTTAGGACCAACACCAGAAAGATATTGAATTTTAGTATTTAGATCCATTTATACCAGAATAACCGACAACTGATTTTACTTGCAACCTGCCTGCCAACAGGCACGACTAAAAACTATTGAATAATTCCGCCGCCCAGCACTTCATCATCAAGATAGAACACTGCGCTTTGCCCAGGTGTGATTGCACGTTGTAGCTCTTTAAAATTTACAAATAATGAGCCATCTTTATGTTGATGGATACTTTTAATCCCAACTACTGGATGCCTATATCTTATTTTGACTTTAACTTTTTTTCTTTCCAAAATTTTATAAAGATTCTC
>JAMCZZ010000021.1 GCA_023484645.1 Patescibacteria group bacterium | reverse complement strand
AGAAAAATTACTTTTAGGAATAAAAAATCGCAACCACTGCCCATTTTGCCTTTGGTCAAAACATGTTGATGAAGTACCAGGCGATCGAAATTCGTCATGTCAAGGAAAGATGGAGCCGCTTGCCCTTACTTTTAAAACAGAGGGGGTTGATAAATATGGCCAGAAAAATCAGGGCGAATTGATGCTGGTTCACCAGTGTCTAGTATGCAACAAATTTTCTATTAATCGCATTGCCGGCGATGATGATAATGAAAAAATATTAGAGATTTTTACAAAGTCGAAATCTTTAGACAAGGAGAGAATCAATGAGCTAAAAGAGCATAATATTAAAATCCTAACAGAAAAAGACAAGAAGGAAGCAGATAAGCAACTCTTCGGGAAGAAGTAGATCTACTTAGGCCAGCGAGCGATCATTATAGACTTTGAAAGATTTGGATAAAGTTTTCTAAGCTCTTGCCAGACTGCTTCTGTGACAAACGGCACAAATGGATGAAGCATGATAAGCGTTTCTGACAATATTTCTATCAATATTTTTTTAGTATTTTCTTTTCGTGGTTCGTTTTGTCCGTGGTCCATTTCTGGATTAAGCTGCCCCTTAGCAGCCTCGATATAAACATCACAAAATTCGTGCCAGAAGAATTCGTAAATTTCTTCAGCAGCTTGTGAGAACATAAACTCATCCAATTTTTTAGAAACTGATTTTTTAATAACCTCGTGTTTTTTTAATATATTCTTATCAGCGGAGGGCAATATCTTCTCGTTTACATTTAAATTATCTATTATTGCTTCACCGAGCTCCCCGGTTTGGATATTGCCCTCCGACACCCGAAGCATTACAAAACGGGATGCATTCCAGATCTTATTTACAAAATTTCTCATGCCTCGAATTTTTTCTTCAGAGATGATTGCATCGTTACCAGCAGAAGTGCCAAATATTAGAGACATACGAACCGCATCAGTACCGTACAGCTCTGCGACACCTAAAGGATTGATAACGTTGCCTTTCGATTTACTCATCTTCGCTCTATCTTTATCCCTAACCAGCCCGTGCATATAGACTTTCTTGAATGGAACTTCCTCTGTCTCGTATAGTCCTAGCATTATCATCCTTGCTACCCAGAAGAATAGAATATCCCATCCAGTTTCCATAACAGAAGTTGGATAAAAAGTTTCAAAATCATCTTTTACTCCAGTAGTCTGCAGTGTTGCAAAAGGCCATTGGCCTGAAGAAAACCAAGTGTCAAAGACATCTATATCTTGAATTATGTTCTTATCTTTACATCCAGGACAAACTGATGGTTTTTCGCCCTCTGTGACAACAACTTCATTGCAATTTTGACAATACCAAACAGGCAATTGAATTCCCCAAACAATCTGACGAGAAATATTCCAATCACGAATATTTTTCATCCAGTGATTGAATATCTTTTCGAACTTTTCAGTGACAAATTCTGTCTTATGATCCTTAACCGCTTTTATCGCATCCGCTGCCAGATTTTTTCCTGATTTTTTACCTTTTTTATTTATTGCAATAAACCACTGAGGAAGAACTCTCGGTTCGATTACAGTACTGCATTTGTAACAAACACCAACAGTATGTGTATAGTCCTCATCGATTTTCTCAATCAAATCTTTTTTCTTCAGATCTTCTACTACCATAGCGCGCGCTTCCACAATTTTTAGTCCATTATAGGGACCAGTTTTCTCATTCATTTTGCCATATTTATCGATCACTTCCACAACTTCAAGATCATGCCTTAAACCAATTTCAAAATCATTCGGATCATGAGCGGGAGTTATTTTTACTACCCCTGTTCCAAATTTTGGATCAACATGATCATCGATGATAATGGGAATTTCCTGATCAGTCAAAGGCAATTTTACTTTCTGTCCAACAAGATCCTTATATCGTTTATCTTTCGAATTGACCGCAACCGCAACATCACCAAACAACGTTTCTGGCCGAACGGTTGCCAGTATAAGATACTTCTCTTTTTTATTCACTAATTCATATTTTATATAGTAAAGAGGATCTTTTCGTTCTTCGTACTTAACTTCCAGGTCAGATAGAGAAGTTTGATGTTTTGTGCACCAATTAATCGAACGAAAAGAACGATATGCCAACCCGTCTTCATATAGTTTCTTGAATGTTCTGTAAACGATCTTTTTAATATCTTCATTAAGAGTAAATTTTTCTCTGTCCCAGTCGCAGCTTGCGCCCAATTTTCTAAGCTGGTTTTCCATCACTTTTTTATTTTCTTGGGTAAAATCGTACATCATCTGATAGAGTTTTTCTCTTTCAATTTTAAAACGGCTTTTTCCTTCCTTTTCAAGCTTTTTTTCAAAAACAACTTGAGTTTCAAAACCTGCATGGTCTGCTCCAGGCAACCATAAGGCCTTTTTACCTAAAAGTCTTGCATGCCGAATCATTAGATCTTCAAGGGAAATAAAAACTGCATGGCCAATGTGGAGAGAGCCGTTCGCATTTGGGGGCGGCATAATAATAGTAAAAGGCTTGCCTTCCGGATTTATTTCAGGCTTAAAATACCCCGACTTTTCCCAGTCTTGGTAGATCGAGTCTTCAAATTTTTCCGGCTCATAAGCCTTAGGGATTATCTTGGTCATGTTTTTTTCCTTACTTCTTTTTGATTTCAAAACCTTCTTTTGTGTCCAGAATCTCATACCCTTTTGCAGATATCTCTTCACGGAGTCGGTCAGATTCAGACCAGTTCTTCTCATTTCTAGCTTTCAACCTTTTCTCTACTAATTCGACGACTTCCTTGGGGATATCAATCTTCTCAACTTCTAGTAAATCTAGGCCTAAAACTTTATCATACTTTTTCATAAGTTCAATTTTTTCTGCTGGATTTAGGTCTTCCGCATCGAGCGTCTTCCACATTACAGATAGAGCCACAGAAGTATTGAGATCGTCATTTATCGCACCTTGAAATTCAGATTCATACTTTTTCATATTATCCGTAATATCATTTCGAACTGTGGCTTGAGATCCGGAATCTCTAGAAATAGATCCTGAATCAAGTTCAGGATGACGTCGTTTCCGCAACTCCGTCATTTTCTCCCGTATTCTTTTTAAAGAGTTCCTTGCTCCCTGCAAAGCCTCAGTGCTGAAGGTCATAGCTGCCCTATAATGTCCGCCCAATAAATAATAGCGGTAGTCAAGAGGATCAAAACCTTCATCAATCAAGGTTTGGAGTCTTAAAAACTGACCTGATGATTTAGACATCTTATCACTATCTTTTAAAACCAAAAAATTATTGTGAAGCCAATAATTTACCCACTTGTGACCAAAAGCGGCTTCGCTCTGAGCTATCTCATTGGTATGATGAACCGGGATATGGTCAATACCGCCTGTGTGAATGTCGAAATGCTTGCCAAAGTATTTTGTTGCCATAGCAGAACACTCGATATGCCAGCCTGGAAATCCTTTGCCCCATGGAGAATCCCACTCCATAACATGACTTTTATATTTATATTTTGTAAACCAGAGGACGAAATCAAATGGACTCTTTTTGTTGGGATCTATTTCAATTCTAGATTTTAGTTCTTCTGGCGCAAGTTTTAATTCTGCCATTTTTCCGTAGTCCTTAAGCTTTGAAGTATCGAAATAAACGTTGCCGCCAGCTAGATATGTATAACCCTTTCCGTCTAAAACTTTTATAAAATCGATCATTTCTTTGATATGATCAGTTGCCTTTGGATAATTTTGGGCCGGAAGAATATTTAACTTTTCAAGATCAAGAAAAAATGCTTTTGTGTAAAATTCAGCAACTTCCCAAACACTCTTTTTTTCTCTCTCCGCACCCTTTTCCAGTTTGTCTTCGCCAAAATCTTCATCGCTGGTAAGATGGCCTACATCTGTAATATTGATAATCTGTTTAACTTCATATCCATTAAACTTGAGCGCTCTTTTAAGGATATCGGCAAAAACATAAGCTCTTAAATTCCCAATATGAGCATAGTTGTAGACAGTTGGGCCACAGGTATAAATACCAACCTCGTTCTCCTTAATTGGTGCAAATATTTCTTTTTTGCGAGTTAGTGTATTTGTTAGCTTAATTTCCATATTATTCAAAGTAATTTAATCCCATCGAAGTTTTGGCGTTTTTTAAGATTTCTTCTGCTTTTTTTGATGCCTTTTCGGTGCCTGATTTAATAATTTCTTCGACTAAGCCCTCTTGCTTTTCGAACTTTTGTCGTTTTTCTCTGATCGGATCTAAAAACTGATTTAGCGCTTTTGCTAGTTTTTGCTTTACTTCAACATCGCCAACTTTGCCCTCTTTGTATCTTGCTTTTAAGTCCTCGACTTCAGCTTTGTCTGGATTAAAGGCATCATGATAAATAAATACTGGATTACCCTCAACTTTTCCTGGATCGGTCGGGTGGACCCTACTTGGATCCGTATACATTATCATAACTTTTTTATTTACCGTTTCTTCATCATCACTAAGGTATATTGCGTTTCCGGCAGACTTACTCATCTTCCCTGAGCCGTCAATGCCTGGAAGTGTGCCCACATCACCGATTAAAGCCTCTGGTTCGTTAAATGTTTTCCCATAAATAGTATTGAACTTTCTGGCAATCTCCCGTGTTATTTCAATATGGGATTCCTGATCTTTTCCAACCGGCACCAAATCAGCATTCACCATTAAAATATCAGCTGATTGTAGAACTGGATATCCCAAAAGGCCCAAGGTTGGATTGGTGATATGAGCATCGCGCATTACATCTTTCAGTGTCGGAATTCTCTCAAGCCGTTCTTTTGTAATCAGCATCGAAAAGAGTAGGTTTAATTTATATACTGCATCAACTTTTGATTGAAGGTAAATGGTTGACTTAGTCGGGTCAATTCCAACTGAAAGATAATCCAAAACTTGCGACCGAATATTTTCCGGTAGCTGTTTTGTCTCCTCTTTTTTACTCTTCGTTGTCAGCGTATGAAGATCGGCAATAATTATGTACTGTTCGTACTTGCCCTGATATTCAACTCGATTTTTCAGAGTACCGACGTAATGGCCCAGATGAAGTTTTCCAGTCGGTCGGTCGCCTGTTAATATTACTTTTGGCATATATCTCCTCTTTGTGCTCAATGATACAGAAAATTAAGATTAATTCAATTACCAATTCTAGTTAAGATAATACATTAATTCTGTATCATTGAGCACAAAGAGGATTAAAAAAGTGGACGGAAGTTTTCCGCCCACCATCGGGTCTTTACTCTTTGCCATTCTTGGCGATTATTATGGTGCCGATAACCAGCACCAAACCTGAAGCAATCCAGGTAAAAGGAATTGATGTTCTAATCACGACTAATCCGCTCACAAGGAGGCCTACGATTCCGCCAAGATGGCGAAAGATCGAGCCGCAAGAAATAATTGTTGCTCGTTCCTTGGAGGGAATATTGTCGTTCAGATAGACATCATGAAGAGGCTTAAACAGTCCTCTTGCAACCTCATGTAGAAGAAAGATTGTGATTGAGATCGGAAAAAATTTAAAAGCACCTGCCAAAATAATTCCCAGTCCAATCGCAATTTGTGAAAAAGCAAGGGCTTTTTTCTCATGACCACACTTTGCGAGAAAACGGCCAGATAGAAGTCCGCCGAATGCTACAGATAAAGCTATACCCGCCCATACCAATCCAAGAGAAGCCTTATTGCCAGTAAAGCCGACATACAAAGGCTGCCACTGCATATTCGGCGCTTGTATCGCGAAGTATTGGATGATCCCCAGAATCAAAATGAACCGCACAGCATCGTGGCCAGAAGCATACCTGACGCTCGATCTAACTGTCTCAACCATTTCCTCAAACTTTTTTCTGAAAGAATATTTCTTTCGAACAAAATACTCTTCCTTCATGAGAATTAGAGCGAGAAAGGTCGAGACTAGCATGATTGCTCCACCACAGAACCAAGGCATGACAGGATTACGATCAGACTGTATAGCTCCAACTGGA
>JAMCZZ010000001.1 GCA_023484645.1 Patescibacteria group bacterium | reverse complement strand
ATTGGGTTATCCCTCCGGCTTCGCGCGCCACAACGCTGGTCTTGCGGATATAGTCCAGCAGGCTCGTTTTGCCGTGATCGACGTGGCCCATGACCACCACGATCGGCGGGCGCTGTATTGAGTTTTTGGAAGGAGTTTCGGGCATCGCCTCCAAGTTAGCAGAAAAACCGCGCGAAAACAAGGATTTATATCAATATCGGTCCAGTCTTAGCTAAGGGTAAATCAGAGGTGTTTTAAGTCGGCTGGCAATAATCTACAATAAGTTTATGAGACGGTCATTCGAGGGAGGAATATCGTTCGCCTCGGCGGAGAGAGCCGCGGACGAGGAAATGAATGATAAGAAAGCTTACGCGATGGCGGCGGAGTCTCTGGAAAAAGACGCCATTAAGGAAGAAGATTTCGCCTATCTTTACGGCGAGGAAAACGTCCGGCGCGACCTGGAAAAAGTGGCGGCGGCTGAAAGCGATTTTAAGCAAAGAGAGACGCCTGAATCGGAGCAATTAAAGCGGTACTCGACTATCTTCGAATGGATTGTGAACGAACGGGTAGAGTTAAGCGACTACTTCGGGTCCAACGCCTTCACTCGGCGGGCCTCGCATTACGACGATTTGATGAACGGCGTGGATACTATACTCGAGTTCCGCAACGATCCCGAAGAATCCAAGCAGGCATCATATCTGACGCTCGGCATAGACGATACTTTCAGCACCAGGCCGGAGGTGCAAGAGAAGAAGCTGCGTCGAATAAAAAGCAAGATCGACTCAGGGAAACTGACTCAGGTAAAGTATTTCTCGTCGGATTATATGAACTTCCGCGGCGAACTAAAAAACGTTCCGCTAATCGTTCTCGGAACCGAGTTGAGGACTGTGGCGCAGCTTCGGGATTTAATGCTCAGTCGCGACAACAAAATCCTGGATTCACACCCGATCCAGCACCTTCTTCTGCAAGAGGCTAAGCTGGAGACTGACACATTCTCCGGATACGCCGAGAGGTCCGGTCGGGCAGATTTAGCAGAAATATACAAAAATACCGGCCGCATTATTGATGAAATAATCGCAGGAAAAGGCGATTTTGACCGAACAATACTTGATCGAGACAGAGTTTTCCAAACTATGCAGCTTGCCCTGCATGAAATTTTTGGAAAATAGTTTTTAAGCTAATCGCCGCGTTTAAAAAAGCGCGCATCTTATTCTAGCGCCTCCGCGGCTATTTTTTTATTGATGAGCGGCGAGAAGTGGCCGCGATACCTCTCTTGGACATCGGGAAGCTTCCAGTCTTGCCCGGTAACGCGTCCTCGGCACAAAGGCGATCCGCACCGGCACTCCCAGCCGGAAACATAATCTCCGTCTTCCCACAGCGCGTAATCGGCGGTCACTTCTTCTCCTGTCTCTATATCCCTTTTGGCGATTAAAGTCCTCGCATCCGCCATCCAAGTATTCGCGTCGCATGAGTGGTTAATAAAGTAGCCCGCCTCCTCGCCGCGATCTTCGATGCTATATAAATCCTCGTCCCATCGCACGACCAGCTTCCCAACTGCTTTAGCCTTTTCCGCTTCGAGACCATTCACATACTCTCCTCCCCAAACCAAAACTTTCTCTCCCTCGTTTATCCTTGCGATTGCAAACAGGCCCCGGCCTTTGTTGGCCGTTTCCCTTATCTCTATTTTTGGATTAATCCAGTCCTTTTCTTGCATGGTTTATCTATTATCCAGGACATGCCAGAGAGCTAGGCTGCCGTAGCTGCGGTACGGCGCCCAGCGGCTAGTGATTTTCTCCGCGATTTTCTGCGAGCGAACCCTGTTTTTGCCGTACAACTTCTCCAAACCTCTCCTTAACCCCAGATCGCCGAAAGAAAAGACGTCTTCGTGTCCAAGCGTGAAAATTAAAAACATCTCGGCCGTCCATCTACCTATCCCCTTAACTTTGGTCAACTCGGCG
This sequence comes from Patescibacteria group bacterium, assembly GCA_023484645.1. Next base: position 24,472 of record JAMCZZ010000001.1, on the reverse strand, counting down.
ATAACCTCCTCGTCCTCCATTTTGGGAAGTCTCTTTAAACTAACCTCTCCTTTCAAAACGCTCTCGGCAAGGTTGCGGATATAGCGTGCTTTGGCATAAGACATTCCGATGGCGCGAAACTTTTCCTCCGATATTTTCAAGACTTTTTCCGGCGTCGGCATGCCGGAAAACATATTTAAAAATCGCTTAACGATCGCGTCCGCCGCCTTACTCCCCAGCTGCTGGGCGACGATGTCTTGGCAGAGTTTTAAGAAATACTTGTCCGTTCTCTTTTCCATGCGCAGCGTCTGCAGCTCCATCCGCTTCATAACGGCATAGATCGCCGGGTCAACACTTCGGAAATGACGTTTTATATCATTTATCTCTTTTACGCTCTTTCTCATCTGGTTCTGATAGTACTGGTTGTCGCGGAGTGGATTGATTTATATTTTTATACACTTAGTGATGATATGCTATCAAAATCAGTCAGGCCCAAATCCCACGCATCTCTGCCCTTTCGCCATAATTTGCCAGTCTTTATAAGGAGAAAGTTTTGTAATTACTCCTTTGATCGGGGTGTTTCGAGTACCCGCCACATCAAAAACATACCATCCATCGTTTAATCTAACTTCCGCGACCGAGTGGACCATTTTTCCTTTTTTAACCTTTACAAAACTTGTTTCTAAGTCAAGCGCCTTGCACAAAGCAATGAACAAGACAGTTAAGTCCGTACACGCTTTTTCTTGATAAACATATCCATCCTTGAGAATCTCATCGGCTGTTCTTTTCCATCTAATTGCTTTCTCGTGTTCTTTCGTGGAATCGTCATAAGGACACATTTTTAATTTGGAATACATTAAGTTCCGTATCTGAACAAGGGTTTCGGGAGTAATAGGGGTCTTTATATTAGCCACAAGATCTTTTATTTCCGGCGTTGTCTCAATTTGAGAATTTTTCATGCGTCTTGAATTTTCTCAAGGTTTAGCAACTTTTACAAATTTTGCTTTTAGATTTGCTTTAGGCTGTGGCGGATACTTAACCTCTTCGACGTCTATTCAGACGATCCGCGATATCGTCGGCGCAGCCGACACAACATTCATCGCCGCATTTTAAACTATATCGGTTTTGAACATATCTATAAAAAGAGAAAGGGGTTACCCACGATGTGCTGTGGATAACCCCCTTTTTTTCGATCGGCTTCGGCGAAATTCAATGATCAAACGACAAAGAATCAAAAGATCCAAGAACTCAAGACCTCAAGGGTCCACTACTGCGAGAGGAAGCCCGACGCTGAACCACGGCCCCCGTGAACATGGCAGACAAAGAGCGAGTCGAACTTGACCCCGCGGCAGAATTCGAAGCAGGGAGATTGTAAGAAGTCGCCATCCCCGTCAGGCGCGGCGTATTCGTCCCCCGCACAATTTATCCAGAGAGCGTCGACTTCCTGCAGCCGTTCTGGATGCGTGAGAATCATGCACCCAATCTCGAACGCTCCGAGACCGAACTCATTGCCCGTAAAGACTTCACGAGTCCGACGGACGCTGCGACCCCGATGACGAAAGCCGAACTGGGCGGCGACGACCAGGATGTCGTAACCCTTCTGCTGTTCGCCCAATTCTTCGAGCTTCTCCAACGTGAGTTTGTGCTGACGGAGATTCTGTTCTCCGAGTTTGCCCTCACGCTGGTTGCAGAACTTGCCTTTGCACTGTTCCTTGATGAGGTCGAGCGCCTTCTGTACCGCTTCGTTGTAGGTCTTGGCGACCGACTGCCACCTCGGAATGGCAAACCATCCTTCGGCCCTCGGTGGAAGCTGCTGCTCGGCGATCTTCTCGTCGACGAATCCGATGCCAGGGAAGAGCCGACGCAGAATGTTGGTCTGCTCTGTGATACCCTTCGGCTTGTAGCCTGACCGGTATATGAAGCTGGACTCGATCTCCTCGCCGGCGAACTGGTTGCCTAGCAAGTGCTTTTCGACCAAAGCGATGATGTCGGCTTGGAATTCGTCGCCATTCTCGATGAGCTTCTGAAGCCTATCCCTGTCAGGTTGGACTTCCGCGAGGGCCTTCTCTGCGGCGTCCTCGACGAGTCCTTTGTACTGCTTCTGCTGACCGGACGTGATCGACTGCGTCATCATAGTCATCCTCCTGTGTTTTGGATTTGCTAGAGTCGCTCTAGCAAACGACTTTCCTCTACATGAGGTAGCGCAATAAGCATAAAAATTGCCTTACGCCCAATGCGCTACCTCGTAAATAAGCCGAATTTCAATGTGCAGTTTTAGTGGTTAACTTAAACCAAATTTTGGCGGTTCTGTCAAGTATTTTGGGTAATGTGTGTACACACATATGGCGGTTTTTTATCGCTGATGTATAGCGAAAATTATCTTGCTCCATTTTTGTAGGCTTCCAATTTTTCCTGATTAATTTTTGTTCTTTCCCAGTCAACGGGAGTAATCTTTCTAATTTTCTTATTTTCGATATCAATGTCAAAAATCATATCTTTCAGCTTCCAGCCGCGAACAATGCCAGCCTCCTCAAATCGTTGTTGTAATTCTGCCATCATTGTTTCCGCTTGCCCTTTAAGACTATCGACATCCTCATCGTTATAACCTTTTCCTTTGAGCTTAAGCGCGTTTTTCTCGTACCAACCGACGCCTTGCGCTTTCTCCATTATAATCAAGTGCGTTCCTTGTTGTTCAACTTTCGCAACTGGGCGCGGAGCAGGCAAGCCAACGCTCAATACCGTTTCCATAATTTTATATTCGTAAAATGGATCGCCTGATTCTACCACCTTTCCTTTCTCGATATTCACTCTTTTTCCGATTGTCCGCAACTCTTGCCCGCTCATGTCTCGCCAAACCGGAAGTTCTTTAACAGCCGTTGGGTCTTCGCGCACTCTACCGGTTTCATCCCGTTTTATTTCTCCCGATTTTATATTTCGCCCCCTGTTCTCAAAATATCCTACTGGATTTTGTCTGAATTCGTTGGGAACAAAGCCGTCAAGACCGGGTTCAACCTCAATCCTTTCTTGAGGCTCTGGTTCTCTTGATTCGAATGGATTTTCAAAACTCATATTTTTTATTCTAATCCCCTTAGGGGATCTTATAATTTATTATTAAATTTGGTTTTTAAAAAATAACTGTAAGGATGTTTTGATGCCTATCTTTCAAAACTGTTGCCGAGGGAGGCTGTCGGAACTTTAAACCGAAATACAACCTAGCGTTCAGCCATCTCGATAAAATCGTACCGAAATTGCGAGCTATACACAAAGAACATTTAAAGTGGTTCTAAGTGCCAAAATCCAAATCACTTGAGGCAAGAATGTAGTCAATTGCTTAGTTAAATAGCCATTCTCTATCTCTCAAACTTCAAAAAATACTCTTTTGGTCTGGATTCTCGTTCCAACACGTCCTTCCAGACGGGATTCGCCTCGGAAACCCTTTTAATCTTTCCATCATGTTGGCAAAGAGGATTCACCACACGTGATTTGCAAAAAACCTTGCTCGTATAATCGTTCGGGTCGTTTTTGAAACCGATCTTATTGTTCATTCTGTCAAACAACAAGCCTAATTTAGAGTCGGTCTTAATGTGCGGTTTTATTTTTTCTAAAACGACTTTATCGGTAGTGTATAAATCGTTTTCAGAAATATAGCTTTTTGAGATTGCGTATCGAAGATAGTCTCCGACAGTTCGGAACATGACCGCTGACGGTAGCCCGGAATAATAATCTGTATTTAATTTAAAAAATAACTTGGTGTATTTTTCAGCACTTTCAAAATTTTTAAAAATCCACTTCTCGTCTTTCGCCAAAAGGTTGTCAATAAAATAATTTCCATTTTTAATCTCTCCGAAAAGAATCGCGGTTCTTAAAGAATAATCTATTCTATCTGCACACAAATCTGGCAAGTCGGTTTCTTTTAGTGGAAAATTTTTGTCATCTAGAATATATTCCAAATCTAAATTGTATTCTTTAAGTATATCTGGGATCTCGGATTTCCTCACGAATTCGTCAAAAACATTATCTTGGTGATTGTGTTCTTTCTCTGACCCAGCGTCTAAAACATAATCTATGCAGTGTGAAAAAGCAGAATGTGAGACATCATGTATAAGTCCGGCAATTTGCTCTTCAATGGACGCGCCATACGTCCGTAAGAGTAGGTAGACGCCGATCGAATGTTCAAAGCGAGAGTGCGCCGTTCCTGGGAAATAGGGTTCGAAATATCCCGCTTGGTCTATTTCTTTAAGTCGCTGGAGAGCTGTACAGTTAATTAAGTTTAAGATCACGGGCTCCTCGATTTTTACTTTTCCGTACACTCTATCTTCGTAGTTCATATATTTGGTTCAAACTTGGACATCTGGCGGTGTAGTCGGGTTAAGTACCCGTGACTTCAATGTTTATAAGGGTATTTTAGCACGATTTTAGCCCTCACTTCAAGGCATGTGGGTCGGGGTCTGGTTTTCCCAAATGGGACAAATCGGACATAAAAACGATATTATCGACTGTCTCAAAAAGTGGGACACTCCACTGTCTTATTCCTGGTGGTTATCCTCACCAGTTATCATTTCTCTGAGATTTTCTTCGCCGGACGCGCCTCGTAAACGACCATTAAGAAAACCAAGCTTATAGGATATACCCTCGCTCATCAATCGCCAGTTAGTGCCCTCCAAGGTCTTCTTAATAAGCTTCTCAAGGCCGTGGCGACTATCATATTCACCCCGGCCCGGCTTATTATCCTGAACAGTAAACTCTATAAACAAATCTTTTTTAACTTCTGGTTTTCCAAATTCCAACTTAGTGTAACCAGCCTTTTCAATTAAGGGATTAAGAAGATTTTGAAGATCAACGATCGCCAATGTTTTAACTTTAGCAACCGCCTCATAGACTTCTTTGTTTTGTTCTCGTTCCTTAAATGAGCCAAGAAGATTTTTAGCATTTGCCATCCAAGACACATATTCTCCGCCCTCTTTTTCTGATAAGCAATACTTTTTGCGATCGGCTTCAAAATTAGGATCGATTTTTTCTTCCTTGGAATTTAAATCAATAGTATCGGTTTCTTTGTGCCCACACTGCGGACAAGTATCGGTGGTTGTAATAATATTGCCCTCACGAGCGTGCGATGAATTCATGACAGCTTTACACTCGGGACAAAGATTTGGTCTCGGCTCCCATTCCTCACCATTATCCCAATAAACACGGCGTTTATGCCCCTTAGTTAGACATTCAAACATAAATAGAACCATTTCTTTATCTTTTTCATCAGAATGCAAATCTCTGGAAATACAATTCATGGGCGAACTGCACACCAAACAACGAATGCCTCTTGGTTCTGTGGCGTTAGTCACTAACTCATCTTTCGCTTTATCTTGTGCCATCCACTGGCGAATAGTTTCGGATTTTTTAGCATAACGCTCGCCCTTGATTACATATAAAGCGACAGGAAGAACTACATTGTCAGCAAAATTAATCTTGATTTTCATTTGCATGGGATCCTTATCTTGCACACTCGGAACATCCCATAATCCCTTCTTGTCTTCCCATCGCCGACATTCCTCAATCGTAAGTTTGTCGTAGAGTTCATCGTAATAAATTTCATCTTTGAGATGTGTATATGTTTGATCGGCCATATGATTTAAATACTGCGAAATTTAAGATCATCCACTCTTTTGAGAGCCCTGCATTGAGGCATAATGGCATCAAGTAAATCATTCCATGATTTTCCGAGCTCATTAATTTCGGTTACTGACTGTATCAATTGCGTTTCCGTAAGAATTGACTTGGCAGAAGTTGATCCAGAATTACCTGTTGAATCAGACCACGATGAGGCTTTATGCCCATGAACGAATAAGTTGCGTATATCACTTATCTTTTTTAGACGATCCTTAACGGTATCTATCTCTTGTTGGACTATGGCTGGCACGGGAGTAAAAAATAGAGTGGCAAAATTATCTATCTTCTCTGGAACATATCTCTTTTCACCGGCAAGCCACGTAGTATAAACTGAATCGCGTGGCGGTTTAAATTCCATCATAACGACTCTTCGCATATTTTGATGCAAAAAGCATTCGGCGTATATTTGCAGAAAAATAAAAGTGAAAATTAACTCCGCTTCTGTTTTTGTTTTCAGATACTCGGCTCGGTGGCGTTCAAATTCCTGTCGATAAATCACGGCATCGATTTCTGACTCCATTTTTATATATTCAGAGACATTTACAGTCTCATGTAAATTGATTGAGTAATCCATATAATTATTTTTCGCCGATAAATTTCAGAATATCGACTTTTTTATACCTCCTATCTTTTCTTGAACCGAAACGAATGGCCTTTAATATACCTCTATTGTCCCATCCGCGAAGTGTATTAGGGTGGCAGTTTAAAACCTCGCAAGCCTGCTGTAATGTTAAAATATCAGGCAATTCTTTTAGTTTCGTCAGTTGATTTTTCATAAAATATGACTTACCATAAGTTTACATGGCAATACCCACTTTGTAAAACAAATTTTATGAAAAACTTAGGACCAAACGCGCAAGCGACCATACTTTATAGCCAAATCAAAAAACTTCAAAAAGAGCTACTTGAGGGCCTTAAGAAACAAGGTGTATTTATTAAGTTTGAAAAAGATTTGTCGACATTACTGAAAAAAGAAAAAATCAGTCAGGAAACCTTTGAGGTCTTAAAAATGTTTATGGGTAAAGAACGTCCGATAAACACAGCTGGGCAGATAGAATTGATGATGGATAGAACAATTGAAAAATTTATCAAAACGAATAAACAGCATCAAACAAATCATATTCTGCTTACTCTAACAAACGAGGGTGATTTATGCCGGGATCAATATTGTTACTCAATGCGTGGCGAGGGAATGAGACTCAAAATACTGCGAGCGATGATTGGATATTCAACTTATCGCAAAACAAGAGAGATAATGAATGACGTTTCCCTGACAAGCGCGGAGTCATTTAGAGATGCAATTGGTTCGATAAATCGTAAAGCACGCCTTACTTTGAAACTGCCAGCTGGTACGAATAATAATCTTATTCTTTCAAAATCTCATAGTGGATATATGATAAATCCGCTTTATCCGATTACACAGGATTGATAGTCCGTCGTATCTCAAGTTAATAACTCGTATCAAGAGGCTTTAAAATGGCCTCTTTTTTGTTTACCCAACTTTATGGACGAAGGACGGGTGGTGGTTGATATAAATAAAGCATATGAATAAACCACAAACACAAAAATTGAATATCGTTTACGTTCCAGTGTCGGAACTAAAGCCGGCGCCATATAATCCCAGAACTTGGTCGAAAGAACAGTCGGCTAATCTTAAAGAAAGTATCAAGCGTTACGGATTAGTTGATCCGTTGTTGGTTAACTCCGCTCCGAATCGCAAAGGGATCGTCATCGGCGGACATTTCCGACTGGCAATAATAAAAGAACTCGGAATCAAAGAAGTCCCCGTCGTCTATATCGATATCCCAGATATTGAAAAAGAGAAAAATCTAAATGTTAGATTAAACAAAAATACGGGATCATTTGATTGGGATTTACTTGCCGACTTTGACGAAGTCTTTCTAAAAGATGTCGGTTTTTCAAGCGAGGAAACGGACGATATTTTCGGAATAGACGACACGCCGGAAGTGTTTGATCTTAAAAAAGAGCTGGCCAAATTGGATATAGAAAACATCAAAGTAAAAAAAGGAGAGGTGTACGATTTGAACGGCAGTAGATTAATGATCGGCGATTCAACAATTGAAGCAGATGTGCTGAAGCTTATGGGCAGAGAAAAAGCAGACATGTGTTTTACAGATCCTCCATACATTCTTGATTATCTAAAAGGCAAGAAAAAGAAGAATGGAGACGTGACAAAAGGTTTTGGATTAAAGCGTGATCGTGTTTATCTCGACACCGAAACTCTGCCTGATAATTTTACCGAACTATGGATGAACAACGTCGTTAAAATTCAAAAACAAGACTTCTCAATTATTGTTTATGAGAACCCCAAAAACCTTAAAACCATTTGGACTGAGCTTGAAAAGCATTGGAAGTATCGCAATACGATAATTTGGCACATTCCAAACCGAGTCCAAGGATTTAGTGCGAAGTATAAATTTTTTAACAAGCATGATTTTGCGATAGTCGGCACCTCGGGAAAAGTTGGATTAAACACAGATCCTGAGTCCGACGAGTTGCTTCAAACCGAATACGAAACAGCATTGTTTGCCACATCAGGTTCTCCTCATTGGGAAAGTTATGGCAAAGGCAAAAAATATTGCCCAACGGATTTTATTGAGCATATTGCGGCCGACGAGAAATCTTCTGGGCAAGGAATTATATTCGGCACTAAACCGCTTGAGATACTTATCCCTTATATAAAAATCTTAACCAAGCGAAATGACCTTATCTTCGAACCTTATGGCGGAAGCGGTTCGACACTAATTGCATCTGTAAAAATGAACCGCCGATGTTTTTTGATGGAGAAATGTCCAACCTATGCCGAGGTCATCTTAAACCGCTGGTCGAAATTAACAGGACTGAAGCCAAAGAAAATCTTATGAAAAAAGACAGAACAAAAGAATTATTTTTAGCGCAAATCCGTAAAATCCCGATTATTCAGGTTGCTTGCGAAAAGGTCGGGGTGGCTCGTTCCTCTGCCTATCGCTGGCGAGATGAAGACGAGGAATTTAATAAGGCGCTTGAAGAAGCGCTTGCCGAGGGCGAGGCGCTCATTAATGAAATGAGCGAATCACAATTGATTTCATTAATCAGAGAAAAAAACTGGCAAGCAATATCTTTTTGGCTCAGGAAACGCAGTCCGAAGTTTAAGGATCGTGTAGAAGTCACGGGGCGCATTGAATCTCCTCAGAACGAACTAACGCCAGAACAGCAAGCGGTCGTAGCTGAGGCGTTGCGCCTTGCTTCTTTGGGCACAGAAGAAAGTATTCAAGAAAATAACTATGACCACGAACAACCTACTATCTCCGACTCTGGCGGAACAGATGTTCAAGGATCGTAACATCCGCATTGCCATAACTAAACGGTCGCATTTGTTCTTTTTCCATTTCTATTTTGCCCATTATGTAAAATACGAAACCGCCCCATTTCAAAAAGAGATTTTTCATCTTTCAGAGAGAACTGATGTTAAAAATTTATTCGTTGTAGCTTTTCGCGGTTCTGCCAAGTCGACCATTCTCACAATGTCCTACCCGATATGGGCGATTCTCGGTGAGCAAGAAAAGAAGTTTGTGTTAATTCTTTGCCAAACGAGAACCCAAGCTAAACAGCATATGATGAATTTAAAACGAGAACTTGAGGGAAACCAATTACTACAAAATGATCTGGGGCCGTTTCAGGAAGAAAGCGATGAATGGGGATCTTCGTCGTTGGTATTTTCAAATCTTAATGCCCGAATTACTGCCGCTTCCAGTGAGCAAAGCATTCGAGGCATAAGACATCATCAATATCGCCCCGATGTTATTATTTGCGATGACGTGGAAGACCTTGCGTCGGTAAAAACTCGAGAAAGTAGGCAGAAAACCTATCAATGGCTAACTGGCGAGGTTATTCCAGCCGGAGACAGAAATACAAGACTGGTAATTGTCGGGAATCTTCTCCATGAAGATTCCCTTATTATGCGTCTAAAGTCGGACGTGGAAGAAAAAAGAATCGACGGAGTATTCAAGGCCTATCCGCTTTTTGACAAGAACAATATTGTTGCCTGGCCAGGTAAATATCCGAACACTAAAGCGGTTGAAGAAGAAAAATTAAAATCAGGAAATGATACTGCTTGGCAACGAGAATACTTGTTGCGAATTGTTTCTGATACGGATCGGGTTGTTCATCCCGAACGGATTAAATACTACGACCCAGAAGAACGACCTCAAGATGATTATTATATCGACTACATCGGGGTCGACTTGGCTATTTCGGAAAAAAGCGGAGCCGATTGTACGGCGATAGTAACGTTAAAAATTTACAGCCACGGAGATAAAAAATGGGCGTATGTTGCTCCGTATCCACTCAATAAACGAATCACTTTCCCAGAGCAGGTAAACCAAATTAAACTGATTGCTACATCAAAAAGAGAAACGGATCGTTACCCAAAGATATTTATTGAAAAAGTTGCTTATCAAGAGGCGCTAATTCAGCAACTTAAAAATGGAGGATTGCATGTTGAGGGAGTATCGCCGCATGGCGACAAAAGAGAACGACTAGCATTAACAACATCGGCAATTAAAGAGGGACTAGTAATGTTCCCAAAGAAAGGAGCTGAGGAACTCATAACTCAACTGATTGGTTTTGGTGTCGAAAAACACGATGATCTTGCTGACGCTTTTTCTATTGTGGTCAATCAATTTATTATCTTTGCGAATAAACCAAGGCCACGAGTGATTTTCTTATAACTAGAATTTAATACTCTCCGAGTAATTATTTCTGTCATCAATGTTATGTTCTGTTTTTAGAAGTGTCGGTAAGTCGCGATAGCTGAAATTACTCCAATTCACTTTATCAAATAAAGATCGAGACATTGAGTAAATAATAGCAGTATCGTCTTTAACGTTGCCGTATTGATCTTTAACAGGAAGCTGAGACCAAATGATTATATCTCCGATTGTTTGATCTACTGAAAAAACAGCTTTGGCAATTTTAACTGCTTCGTCGTGCATTGTGTTCTTCTGAAGATTGGTAGTTAAATTCTCGTCGGCATTTATCTTTATTAGCGGATAAACAACCGTCTCTCCGCTTTTATATTTATACGCGGAAATCATACTCGCGTCATACTTGGTAATTTCAACACTAACCACTCTTTGTTTGTCTGTATTCGTTTTTGAACCAAGAGAGCTATTGATTGCATCTGTTATTTTTTCTTCAAGAGTTTTTGGCTGTGGAGCAGGCTGTTGTACTGTTTGTTCTGCTGTTTTTGATGCAGGTTGTTTTGTCTCATTGGCTTTTGGACTTTCGGTTTGTTGTGCGACCGTGGTCTCTGGCTTAGATGGAGTAGTTGGAACTGGATCGGCTGTTATACCGAATAATATAAAGAACAATACCGTTGAGCCGCCAAATACTAACAGTGATTGTTTGCGTGATTTCATTTTGACAACTGACGGCTTGATTAAGCCGATAATGATACCGACGAAAGAGAGTAATAAGAGGACTAAAAATAGACTGTTCATAATTTTGTTGGGTGTTAATTAATAATAAAAACCAGCTTTTCAATAGCTGGCGGAAAGTTTTGGATACACAGAACCCCGCGCCAGCTAGACCTTGCGGTCCCATACCAGTTTCCCGATATGACCCAACGAAGAGTCGCTGAACGCGGGGTTCAGTATCTTCGTTGGGGTTTCCCGACCATATCCTTTGGAAAACCAAAGGGGTTAGGTCGCTGGTCTTTCGGCCAGTAATATTAAATTATTAAGTACATTTTACCAGAAAATCCAAAGGATTTAAAGGTCTTTGTACTTTAGCTTAATAACAGGGGTTTGCGAAGTCGAGTTACCAACAGCTAAAATCTGTGAATATTGGGATTTAATATGTCCATATTTTTGATTTTGTGATAAAATAATTATAGAGAAATTCAATCTCATGAAGATAAAAATGTCTTATCAAATTACACCAACAAATGACTCAATGATACGAGTTGTTTTGAGAAAAAAATTAGAGAAAAAACACGCTAAGGATAAACACGTTAGAATTATAGATGAATTAGGATTGCATCATGGTGATGCAAGGGTTGATATTGCTGTGGTGAATGGTGTTATGCATGGATATGAAATAAAAAGTGATCAAGACACTCTATTTAGGTTACCTGAACAAATTCAAGTATATAATTCTGTGTTTGATAAAATGACACTCGTGGTTGGTAAAAGTCATTTATACGAAGCAATAAAGATTGTTCCCGATTGGTGGGGCGTCATAGTCGCGAAAACAGATACTAATGGAAATGTTATTTTTAACACTATCAGGAAAGAGGAAACCAATAAGGCACAAAATCAGTTGTCTGTAGCAAAACTTCTTTGGAGAGAGGAGGCCCTTAGAATTCTCGAGGATATTGACGAAGCAAAGGGATTGCGTTCCAAGCCTAGAGATTTAATTTATACTAAATTATCTACTGTTTTAGATCAGAAAACTTTAAATAAAAAAGTTAGAGAGACAATTTTCTTTAGGACAGATTGGCGATCTGAGTCGCCGCTATTGTCATATGGTGGTTAATGCCAGCCACTAACCATGTTTCTGTGCTTCCAGTGCCTTTAATATCTACTCCTTTATTTTTTCCTTCCATGTATTTAGGAAAATGTTTAGCTTTTTCGGCAATATGTTTATCGCCTGAGCTAAAATTTTCACCGTAATATCGATTGTCTTTTATTAATTCAGCGGCACTAGCTAAATATAATTCGAATTTTTGTCTTTTTCCTTTCATTATTAACCAATCTTCATCCAGCGTATATTTTATACTTGATGTAGGATGAAAGAATTGAGAGATTTCCTCATATATAGGATATTGAATGGTATAATCGGAAAAGGACGGCTTTCTTTGGATACCTGTATTAGAATATTGCTCTTTCCATTTTCTCCATTCAACACGAGGGATCAGATTCTCTTCATCAATTTTACATTGCGACAAGTCTTTTGGAAAAGCACTACCAGAGAAAATAAAGGTTCTCCATTTTAATAAATCAACAATATTTTGACTGAGTTCAAAATATTTTTTATATTTTTCCCCATCTCCCTCAAGCTCTTTTATATCCACCAACAAATCGACGTTGCTTTTATCTATCTTGTTTTTTGAAATAAAATCGGTGATATCATTATTCAATTTTGATAAATCAGCAAAATCTGAACACACCAATCGCAAACAAAGACCACTCTTGGTTTTGTCAGCCAATAAACAGGCCGCACTCTTAATCTCGGGGTCATCATTTAGATGGACAACGGGAATAAAGACGGCTCGTTTTTGATTACCTTCCGTTAGAATTGATTTTATGCTGTCGATTTTTAGCTCAGTAGTAAACAACAGACTGAAATCAACAAAAATAGGATCTTTGCCCCAAACTTCAATTATTCTATCCGGAATCAAAGGTAGTTGTTTTTTGAATTTTGCCACAACATCCTCCAAAGTATCCTGGGGTTTCTGTTTTGGCATAACAAATTGGATCAGCGGAGTGATATTTTTTTTATTTTCCTCACTCAAACCCTCCAAAGCACCTTGTTCGGCTCGTTTCCATTTTAATATTGGTATGTAGTGTTTTGAATTAAACATATTATTTATTTAGTCCATTTTTCATCAGGAAAGTAATTTCTTACTTTAGCCTCGTTGATAATTTTATTAAGATAAACGTATTTATTGCCTTTGTGTCTAATTTGACCAGCAATAATAGCGACATGCACTCCCAGTTCTTTGGCGAGGCTATTTGCTGCCATTGAAGACGGAATTAGTCTTGCTGGACTGATTTCCCATTTAGCTTTAGGCAACAAAGATTCTTCGGCCAAGGAATCTGCCTCTTTTTCTTTTTCATCCAAATCAACTGGGGTGGTTTCTAATTCGTCATAGAACAAACTAACATCTTGATTGTAGTGCAATGAAATATGAGCCAATTCGTGCATTAATGTAAACCAGAAATTATCTAGGCGGTCATATCTTAAAGTTAATCCAATAATAGGATTTTCTTTATTGACTAAAATCGCGGCTCCATCTAAATACGTTTTAGAAAAATGAGGTTCGACCACCAAAATAATACCGATCTCCTTAAGATGTTTTTGCGCTAAAATAACCCCGTCTTCTTTAGAGCTTAATTTTACAAATTCTTGCATAAAATTAAGATCGACGGTGCCATCTTTGTATTTTTTTGTAGTTTTTATTTTTTTAGCTTTTTGAATTACGCGATTTGACCAAGCGATTAATGCTCTTTTATCTGTAAGAGGAGATGATCTGTAGTTTGATTTACGTAGCATTACTGCCATTTGTGGTTGAGCGCCAATTGAAGAAAAGAAATCTTTTAACAAATATAATTTGCTAAATTTTTTAAGTGTTTTGTCGCCAAAGTAGCCACGAGATTCCATTTCCGTAACCAAGCGATTATCCCAACCTTGATATTCTGAATTACTTTCTATTTCAGGTTTTCTTATTAAGACTTTTGCTGGAATTCCAAGCCCAACTTCTAAGGCCCTTACCATTTCTAGAGTAAGCGGGCGTTTGCCAGAAAGTATTTCAGAGACTCTTCCTCTACTTCCGATATATGGTATTAAGTCAGCTGGTTTAAGATCAGCTTGCTCCATTCTAAATTTAATTGCATCAATCGGATTAGGAAGTGATTCCGGTAAAGAACGGGATTCATAATCTTGGACGAGGGCGCTAAGTAAAGAAAGTTGTTCACCTTCGTCAGAATTAGGATCGGGGTCATGACTTAATAACACCTTGATTAAATCAAGTGCTTCTTTATAGTCTGATTCAGTTTTTATAAATTTAATTTTGCTCATATTTTTTAATTTAAATTCCATTTATCATATTCTTTATGAGTACCAATTTTTTCAACTAAAATTATCTTATTCTTATAATTAACCGTCGTCAGTAACCTATACTTATTCCAACAAAAATTGAATACAACCTGCAGACCGCCGACAAAGCTCGCTTTAGGATACCTCGACTTTAATTGGTGGGGAGTATCCCATTGAGCTTCCTCAACTTCCGCTTCCCATGACTCAATACTAGGCTTAGCATCGGCGTGTCTAGTTTTAAAATCGTGCAGTGTTGTTTTTCCTAGTAACTTCATGTTTATAAGTAATTACATTATGATATGCTCCCATATTGGGAATGATATACCATGTAATTAAATAAGTCAATAAGGTTATTCCCCTAAATACAAAATAACGCCATTACTGGCGTTATTTTGTATAAAATTAGCTAAATCCTAAACTATATAAATTTGATTCCGCTTCTCTTCAGTTCATTTCTGATTTCCAAATAATCAGGCATCACCTTGGCAACCAAATTCCAAAACTTTTGCGAGTGATTAAATTCTTTTAAATGACAGAGCTCGTGGACGATAATGTAATCGGCCAGCCTCTCGGGAAGTAAGGCAATTTTGTAGTTAAAATTAAGGTTACCTTTTCTTGAACAGCTACCCCAGCGAGTTTTCTGATTTTTGATATTGATCTTGTTGAATTTGAAACTATAAGTCTTGTTAAAATACTCAATTCTCTTTTTAGCCAAAGCCAGTGCTTGATTTTTGTATTCGCTGTAATCTTTTTTAGTGCCTTTCGCGAATACTTGGCTAGAAATGCTTTTGAAATAATCCAGCTTATCAAGTATCCACTGTGATTTTCTAATTATGAATTGCTCAATGATATTCTCATTCATATTGCGTGGCGCTGTTACCACAAAATTGCCATCGCAATAGATAGCCAATCTCATTCGTCGAGCTCGCTTACTCACCCTTAGGGTGTATTCTACTTTCTTTTCATGTAGCTCGATTTTTCTTTTCATAATTAAAATCGCTTAATTACCACATCTATCAATCTATTAAGATATTTGTGGAAATCCGAAACTTTTATTTTATCTTTATAGTCTTTGAGAATTAATTCTTGCAAAGTTCGCTTTGCTTCTTTCAAAAATTCTTCTCTCTTGGATGAGTCTTGCCAGTTTTCATCAAGAACATCTTCAAGTCGTACGGCCATTTCTTTTACAAACTCTTTAACAACATCTTTGTCAGATTCGCTGGTAAACTCATCAGAGATTACAAATAGGCCGTATTCGCGGAGAGTATAGCCTAATTCTTTAGCTTCTTCCGTCTTCGTTTTGATATCGTTTAAGAGTTCGTAATATCGCTTTATTCTTTCCGCCAAATCAATCTGGTGTTTTTCAAATTCA
Source organism: Patescibacteria group bacterium (assembly GCA_023484645.1). The sequence goes on along the minus strand of JAMCZZ010000001.1, from coordinate 8,637 downwards.
ACACGGATAGCAATAAGTCGCTCGCTGAATTTCTTGAATGCCGGATGAGTATCAATGTTAATTGAAATCTCACGCTTCAACATTTTTTCAAGGTTAAGAGCCTTTTCTTCCTCGGGAAGTTTATCAAGTTTGTTCAGAGTAGCTAAGTCGTGAATATTTAATTCTCGGAAATTCTTAGTGATACCCTCATAGTCAATTTTCTGTTGAATTAAGCTTTTTATTTTCTCTCCGTATTCAGCAAGAGAAAAAGAATCTACATCATCAATCTGGAATTCTTTTACAAAAGCCAAATAAAAACTGGTAATCCACTCAAACTTGCGTAGATATTCCATCAAGAATGGATCGGGTGAAAGAATCTCAAAAAGCATTTTAAGTCGGCTGTATTTATCTTTGAAATATTGTTGTTTGCTTTGGTTTTCAATGAATATCTTCAAACATCGGCGTAGGTTATCAATTGATGGGTCTTCAATATTAACCCCGACAAACAATTCCATTATTTCGCCAATTACTTTCGAGAACTCTTCCTTAAGACGGTTAATATCTACCATCGCGCTATCAACCACACTCTCGTCAAAGTTAAGAGCGTCGTAGAGATTTTTTGTCACGCCATAATAATCAATGATCTTTCCGCATCCTTTATTTGGAAATACTCGGTTTGTACGAGCAATTGCTTGAAGCAGGTTGTGGTCACGAAGTGGTTTATCTAAATACATCACTTGCTCAACAGGAGCATCAAATCCGGTTAAAAGCATATCGCACACAAGCAAGAATTTAAGCGGATGATTTGGATCTTTAAACTGCTCAATTATTTTCTCTCGCTTTTGTTTGTTTGTATTATATTTCTTAAGATCATCACTTTCACTATTTGGATCTCCCGGGGAATAAACAACCTCAGACCATTCAGCTGGAACCAGCTTATCAAAAAGCTGTTTATATTTAGCCGTAGTCTCACGGTCATAACAGACAACCTGGGCTTTGAATCCATTTGGTAAAACATAAAGCTTGTAGTGCTCAATAATATCTTGGGCAGCCGCTTCCATTCTTTTATCCAATTTAACAAGAGCTTCTTTCTTGCCGTATTTTTTAGTTAGTAATTCTTTTTGTTTATCATTTAAATCTGCTGTGAGTTCATTAAATTGCTGATCAACTTTTTCCTCATCAATAAAGAATTTAGAAAGACGAGCCTCATAGGTAACTGGCAAAGTAGCGCCATCATCAATAGCTTGCTGAATAGAGTAGTAATCAAGATAGCGCTCACCATCTTCGCCAAAGTTTCGATGAGTATTAAGAGTTAGTTTATCAATCGGCGTTCCAGTGAATCCGAAAAAGAAAGCATCTTTAAAAGCATTACGCATTTTAATAGCAGAAATACCTTCGTTGTCTCGGTGGGCTTCGTCAGAAAGAACGATGACATTACCATCAATGTTTTCTATCTCTTCCAACTCGCTGAATTTTTGAATAGTTGAGATAAAGATACCCCTGTCAGCTCCTTTAATTTTTTTTTCAAGGTCTTTGCGCGATTCTACTCTTACAAGGTTTTGCCCGCCCCAACTTTCAAATTCCTCATAAACCTGATCATCAAGATCAATACGGTCAATCAAAATAAATACCTTAGGATTTTTTAGTTCGGGATTATAGCGAAGTTTCCAAGCTGTGAAAAACATCGTAAGAGTTTTACCTGATCCTTGAGTATGCCAAATTAAACCTTTCTTTCGTTCGCCATCTTGAACGCGAGCCACGATTTTATTGGCCGCGTAAAATTGCTGATATCTGGTAATTTTTTTGGTAACCCCGTCTTTCTTTTTCTCAAAAACAATAAAGTTTTTAATGAGGTCAAGAATTTGTTTTTGATCAAGTAAAAAGAAAAGTGTGGAATCAAGTTCCTCTTCAAAGAGTTTCTTTTCCATCTGCGGATCCTCACGCCAAGCAAGGAAGTACTGCTTTGGGGAATAAGTTGCTCCGTAGACGGTTTTAAGGCCATCGGTGGCGATATCAAGGCAGTTAGGCAAGAAAAGCTTGGGTGCGACTTTCTCGTATCTCTTTAACTGATAAATGGCGTTCTCAAAACTGACACTACTTGAAGCGGTAGGACTTTTAGCTTCTATATCACAAACTGGCAAGCCATTAAGGAAAATCATCACATCAGGGCGGATGTTTTCAGTTGCTCCCTCAAAATAGAATTGATTAGTAACGACAAAATGATTATTTTCAGGATTATCAAAATCAACGATCTTGTAATCACGGAAATTACCCGTGTTTGGATCTTTCAGATTAATTCCGTTTCGCATTGCGAGCAGAAATGCTTCATTTGTATCTGATTTCTTAACTTCTCTCACAACGCTTTGCGCAACAGTGTCGTCAACATTATTAATTTTCTTTACTGCTTCCAAAAGATGGGAAGTAATAATATACTCGTTCTCAAAAGAGCGGAGTTTAGAAAATTCTTCCGCAGGAATATATTCATAGCCGAGTTTTTCTCGTATAAACTTTATGACGTGATATTCAATTGTGTATTGTTCGTTAAATTTCATATTATTTTATTCCCATTGTTTTTCTTATTTCTCGTAAATATGGACTAGATTTTTGTTTCAGTGTGGCCATTGCTGGGGTACTTTTCTTTTCAAATTCTTCAAAGTATTCTAACGATTTTGGCAGGTTATTTTTTTTCTTATAATTTATATATCCAAGCCAAAAATATAATTGCGGTTTGTTGATATTCGTATCTTTTAATAAGTCTAAATTAAATGCTTCGACTTCGGCCATAGTATATTCTTCACCACGGTAACTTGTATTGTTGATTTTTTCGCATGCTTTTATTGCCGCCGGATAATCATCAGTCCAAAATCTTAAAAAGGCTTCGCTGTATCGCCATTCAGATGTCGCCTTGGCGTATTTCTTTGCACTTTTGATGCTTTGCAATGCCGCTTTTGGATCTTTATCGATTTGAAATTCTTTTACCGCTTTCAATAAGAAGCCGCCATAATTATTAGGATTTGTTTGAAAACATTTTCCCAACCATAAATCAGTGTTAGTTAGATCGTTTTTGAAATAATAGCTGCGAGCAATAAGTAATTCTTCATCAGATAATAGTAGGTTAGATTTATCTCTAATGGTTTGTAGATTAGGTAGTAGTGGTCGAAAATTATTAAATTCATCTCTCAAATTGGTGTGAAGTCTTATCGCTAAATGAGGATCGCCAGAAAGATAGGCAGCGACTCCAGTGATGTATTTAACCGCAAGGTACACAATTTCTGTTGTAAATTTGAACCCCTTAAATTCCATGGCTTCAAAAAAAGAAACTTGCTTTGGTAAAACAGCAATAAAATCTTGTGCCAATGCCGAGCTTAGTCGTACATCTATGGGGCGATGAACAACCATGCCATCCAGATCCAAAAAGTAAGTATTTTGCCCATCATTTCTTCTTTTTACCTTTCCATATAGATAAAAATGGCCTCTGACTTTTTTGTGTATATTATTTACATCCTTTAAGTCCTTAATATTTTCTGAGATATGATTCTTTACGACAATAATATTAATCGTTTCTCCAAAACCTTGATCGGAAATACTTTTTTGTAATTGAGAAATTAAATCCGTTTTTAACCTTTTTTCTTCATGGTTACTTTCGGCATATATAGCAATAACCAAACCTACTTTATTCTTTTTATTTTTTGGTAAGCAAAATCTATAATGAACCCAATACAGAACCCATAACAAAAGTAATATTCCATAAATTGAAAACCTCGTACTTGCCTCCGGGAGAATTTTTTCTAAAAACCCATCAATAGTCGCGAGAGCAAAAATACCCACAGCTAATCCAAAGACTAGCGACCATGTGCTGTGTATTTTTGATACGATGTATTTTAAGAAAAAATCTTCCATAATTTATTTTGTTCTAACTTTGCCACTCAACAAATCCTGCATCAGACCTTTTTTCAATTTAGTCAGTTTTTCTCTTACTTCTTTATTGAAAGATATTTTCTTATCAATAGAAGATAAAATGTCTGAAATCTTTTTTTGTTCGGTTATATCGGGTAATAAAAAGTGTATCCCATAAAAAGCGCCATGATTAAGATCGGGTATGGTCGTTGTACCTGCTCGTTCTAGTAATAATTTTTTTATTGGCTCACTTCTTAAATAATAAACTAGGTAATTTTTATCTATTATTTTTCGGTCAAAATCAATAAGAAAAAAATTATTATGAAAAACACCCTCAACATCGGTGACAACAACACCAGTATTACCAGTTCTAGTCATGAGTACATCATCCCTTTTACAAATCACACTTTCTTTGGGGGATTCAATATACTCATAGGTGTCATCCTTAAGATTTTTAAGAGTAATGTACTTGTATCTGTTTTCTCCTGAGTCTTTAAATCTTTTAGAGATGGGGATTTGTAATCCTTGTCTTACCGTACAAATATCTTTCATCTTCAAAAAACTCCAGTCTTTTGGAATATCACCTATCTTCGTTTTCTGAAATTTACTGTGACCAATGCCCTTAGTAAAAAGATGGTGCGAGATCCCATTTTTTAAATTCTCAGTTTGAGTAATTATTTCGTTGGTTTTACATATCTCTTCATCAAGAGTATCTAAAATTTTCACAATAGCCTCTTGTTCTTTTTGTGGCGGAACTGGCACTAGTACATCTTGATAGGTATTAAAATCTAAATTGCGAATTCCTGTGGTCTGTCTTTGAAATTGTTTTGTTTCGCCAATAAGCCAAAAATTATAAAGAAAATAAAAATAGAATTTTGATTTGTTATTTTCCTTGGGGCGTAAACGGGATGTAAAGTTACTAAAACTGTAACCGTTCTGCCTAATATCAAAATAAACTACGCGACCAACTGGTTGTACATCACTTCCACCTGATTTTTCAATAACAATATCGCCAAAGTTTAATTCGCGACTCTGTAGGGCCTTCTTATCTACATCTATTTCAGCAATGTCCTCGAGATCGATATGCCCGTCGTTCGAAAAGTTTGTATTTCTTAATACTTTACACAAAACTTTATCGGAGGTTTTGCCAACCCAAAGCCCATTAGAGATATCAAAAATATCAGAGATTTTTGCCGTTTTCCAATCATTTGGAATATTATTTTGATTCGCAGTTATCATATTAGTAATTAAGTTCTGCAATAAAATTATCGACTTTTTTATTTATTACTTCGCGCTCTTTTTCAAGTGATTTTAATTCTTTCCAAACCGTCTTTACGTCAACCATTTCTTTTTGCTCGGAGGAATCAATATACAAACTGAGATTTAGGTCGTAATTATTTTCTGAAATTTCACTTACATCAACTACCCGAGCATATTTTTCAATATCAGAATATCCATCGTATGCTTTTACGATTTTGTTTATATCTTGCGGTTGGAGTGAATTTTGATTTTTGCCTTCAAGAAAATCTCTCTCGGCATCAATAATCAAAACCTTATTCTTTTTATTTTCTGGCTTGTTTTTATTTAGAATCAAAATAGCCGCTGGAATACCTGTGCCATAAAAAAGTTTAGCTGGTAAAGCAATAACAGCTTCGATTAAATCATTTTTAAGAATCTGCTCACGAATACGACCCTCGGCGCCACCACGAAATAGCACACCGTGAGGAAGTACGATACCAGCCCGGCCGTTTACATTCATTGATTTAATGATATGCAAAACAAAAGCGTAGTCAGCATTTTTTTCTGGAGGCATGTCATAACCTTCAAGTCGGCCGTATTTATTTGTTCTAAAAATTTCCGATTCCCAATCCTTAATCGAGTAGGGTGGATTTGCCACACAGATATCAAATGTTTGCAGGTTGCCGTTTTGTGTTAAAAATTGAGGATTAGCAATAGTATCACCACGGCGAATATCGGCGCTATCTAGACCGTGCAAAAACATATTAATTTTTGCAATGGCAAAAGTGCTGATGTTTAATTCCTGACCATAAAGATAAAGCGTCTTGGCAATCTTTTCGCCTGACTTTTGTTTTAGATAGTCATATGCCTCAAGCAGGAAACCTCCTGATCCAGCGGTTGGGTCATAGATGTGGTCTTTCTGATGTGGTTTTAAAATTCCGATGATGACTTTTTCAACTTCACGAGGCGTATAGAATTCTCCACCTTTTTTCCCGGCGTCTGCCGCAAATTGTTTGATAAGATATTCGTACGCATCACCTAAGAGATCAGAGCTAATGTAAGTATTACCAAAATTATATTGAGAAAAGTGATTTATAAGTCTTTGGAGTGTTTCGTTCGGGAAGCGATCTCTGTTTGAAAAATCAAGATCGTCAAAAATTTTATCCAACTTTGGACTGTTGGCGTTAGCTAGTTTTTCAAAAACATCATTTAGCTTTTGTCCGATGCTTTCTGCTTGTTCGGTAATAACATTCCATCGGCAATCTTTTGGAACCTGAAAACGGTGATTGTAATCGGCGCCAGCAATTGTCTTGTCGTTATACTCTTTCATTACCGACTCGTACTCTTCATCCCACACATCGCTCATTCTTTTATAAAACAAAAGCCCGAAGATATATTTTTTATAATCCGAGCTGTCTATTTTTCCTCGGAGAATGTCGACACTCTTCCAAAGAAAAGCTTCAAGCTGAGGCAAAGTAAGTTTGCTGCCCATTTTGTCCACGATCGCTTGAATATCCTGTGGGCGATATTTGCGATCTTTACGTGGACCGACTCTAAGAGGAACAAGTGTGCCGTCCTTTTCCCAATTTCTTAAAGTATCTTGGTGGATGCTAAAAATCTCTGCTACCTGACCGATAGAGAGTAACTCTGGCATTCCTTTGAGTTTTTCTTGGAGGTCTTTTCTCATATATTGTAATTTAAGTCTATCAGACTCCAAATATAAAGTCAAATGTTCATAGGTTTTCATAGGTCTGTATAGTAGCTTAAGCCTTAGAATATGGGTAATTTGCTTGTCTACAAGTTATCTACTCGGGACGCTCTGGACTCCTTTGAGGATCGGCGTCATTCATTAGATATATGAAAATAACAGCCCCAAAGGGTTATGAGGTGGCCCAAATACAACCTCAAACGGTAAAAGTCAGGTATTGCCTGTATGCCCGTAAATCAACGGAATCCGAGGAAAGACAGGTGCTTTCCATAGATTCGCAGATAAAAGAGATGCTCCAGCTCGCCGAGCGAGAATGTTTAGAGGTGGTTTGTATGAAGCGTGAAAGCCATTCGGCTAAGGAAACTGGCCAAAGACCAGTCTTTAACGAAATCGTAGAAGAAATACGAGCCAAGAAGTACAACGCCATCCTCACCTGGGCTCCTGACCGTATATCAAGAAATGCTGGCGACTTAGGAAAGATTGTGGATTTGATGGATGCAGGACTTCTTCAAGAAATCAGAACCTACGGACAAAAGTTTTCAAACAATCCAAATGAAAAGTTCTTGCTGATGATTCTTGGATCGCAAGCAAAGCTTGAGAATGATAACAGGGGCGTAAATGTAAAACGCGGACTACGAACACGAGTAGAAATGGGATTGTGGCCAGGCGTAGCACCACTTGGATACCTGAATCAAAATCTGATGGATAAAAAGTGTCAGGTAATTATTGATCCACAACGTGCACCAACAGTTAAGAAAATGTTTGAAAAAGTAGCATACGAACATTACTCGGGCAGGAAATTATATAACTGGTTACGGCACGAACTAAATTTCTATACCCGAGGTAACAAACCGCTGACATTGAGCGGAATATATAGGATCCTAGATAATCACTTCTATTATGGAACTTTTGAATCCCCAAAAGGTAGCGGTAATTGGTACCAAGGTAAACACGTGCCAATCATAACCCAGGAACTATTTGAAAAAGCTCAAGCACAACTTAAACGAGATAATATTCAGCGAGAAAATAAAGAGTTCGCCTTTACTAAGCTGTTTACCTGCGGATACTGCGGAAGTGGAATATCTGCCGAAGAGAAATGGAAACAATTGAAAGATGGAACGCACGCTAAATACATCTACTACTCATGTAGCAGAGCGAGAGACAGAAATTGCAAGAATCACTATATTCGAGAAGAAGATTTGATAACGGAGCTACTAAAAATATTAGATAAAGTAAATATCAATGAATTAGGGATGAGACAAAAGCTGGAAGATGAAATAGCAAGATTTAATATTTTCCAGAGATCAGTGCTTGGAGCAACGGAAAAGATTAAAAATAATCAGGATACTGATATTCGGAACTTCGCCAAATATATTCTGAAAGAAGGAACTGTTAGCGAGAAAAGAGAGTTGCTGGCGAATCTCAGATCAAGAATAATTTATAAAGATAAGCAACTTACGCTGATTGAGGAATAACAAAAATACACGATCATCTCGTGTATTTTTGTTTAACTATTTACGTACTCGGGTCGCACATTCGTCATAGACAAATGGGTTGACTCCGATAATAAATTGTCTTGGCGGAGGCGGAAGGATTCGAACCTTCGAGGGGCTTTTGGCCCCTAACGCATTAGCAGTGCGCTCCTTTCGGCCTCTCAGGCACGCCTCCATTGCTTTCCCAAGAATATATTAACAAGCTTGGATATTCAATAACCTTGAATAAATACCATACTGCAAGCGTGGGGGATCTGCTTACGGTAATCCTTCGACAAGGCTCAGGATATCTTTATCTACCATTGTAGATATAAAGATAAA
>JAMCZZ010000039.1 GCA_023484645.1 Patescibacteria group bacterium | reverse complement strand
GAGTTGAGGATATTAAGCCTGTTAGTGCACAAGAGGTACTCAAGGTTATGGCAGAGAATAACCAAAAGGTAAAAAATCTAATCCTAAAATTAATAGAGGATTATAACATCAAAAAAGACTGTGGTTGTCACAGCGCTACATCTGAAGCAAATTCTTAATAACTACTAATAACTTACCTAGAAATGAAAATAGCTGTAATTTCAACTTATCCATCAAAAGGTGCTCACCATGATTATCAGGGAGGAGTAGCAGCTTATACAAAAAATTTAGTCACTTCGGTTTCTAAATTACCCTCGAGAGAATTGATTGTTATGGCGAATCAAGATGGGAAAGATTCTACTTATAATGAGGCAGAAAATATAGAGGTGATCAGAGCTTGGAAAAAAGGCATTTCTTTTTATAAAGATCTTCTTAAAGTTCTATCAGAGAATAAGATTGATCTTGTTCACATACAGCAGGAGCTTAGGTTGTATGGAGAGATATACTCCTCGTTCTCCCTCCTTTACTTTATTTGGAAATTAAGGAGAAAAAAAATAAAAAATGTTGTTACTATTCACGGGGTTGTGGCAAAGCGTTTTATTACCCGAAAATTCCTTGAGGAAAATAACTCAAAATTCCCTGCCTTTGTTATTAGGCTGGGGTTCAAAACGATATTCTCCACTATTTGTAAGTTTGCCGATCAAGTTGTCGTTCATGAAAAATTCTTTAAGGAAGTATTAATAAAGGATTATGGTGCCAAGCCGCAAAAAGTTAATGTGATAAGTCTGGGAGTTGAGGATATTAAGCCAAAAGTAACTAATGCTCAGGCAAAAAAAGAATTAAAGATAAAAAAGAAACGGGTAGTTTTGTTTTTTGGCTACGTAACCAGTTATAAGTCCCCAGAACTTTTAATCGATGCCTTTAAAGAATATTCGAAGTCTGATCCTGACTCTCTTTTAATTATCGCCGGAGGTAAACATCCCGGCCTTTCCAATGACCCTAAATATTCAAAGCGCTATAGAGAACTCCAAACTTCGGCCAAGGAAATAAAAAAAGATCAAATTTGGTGGTACGGTTTTGTAGAGGAAAAAGATATCCAAAAAATTATCATGGCTAGCGATTTGCTCATTTTTCCCTATACTGTTCCTCTTTCGACTAGTGCGCCGCTTTCCCTTGCTCTTACCTATCGAAAACCTTTTTTAGTCTCTGAAGAGATAAGCACATTCTTCTCTGATAAAAAATTCTCGTTCAGAAGCAACAGCAAATCATTGGCCAAATCACTAAAAGAATTTTTTAATGATAAAATTTCGATAAAAGATTATGTTGAGAGTGAAAGAGCAAGAAGATTGTGGGGCAATATTGCCAAAGAATTTGATAGAATATATTTAAAAATAAATAAAAGAAAAAATTATTAACGGAAGGAAAGAAGAATGACAGAAAAAGAAAAAGCCAAAAGTGAAGTCCTGCCTGGCGGAGGTCTGGTTGGTACACAGCAATTATTTGGCAAATCTTACATTTGGAAATGGATTATAAGAGTTGCGTGGTCATATCGCAGAACTTTTTTCTATTTGTTAAGAAAAAAAGGTGTTAAGGCCGCGTTTAATTTTTTATATGTAAAGGTATTTGTTCCTACGGGGGAAGGTTCTGCTGGGGCAATTTATTTCCTAATCGGCTGGCTAATCCGACGCTTTCCTGGTCTTGCCCCTCATCCTAATTACATCGAGATGGAAATGACAACCATTTGCAACAAGAGATGTATTATCTGCGAGCATACATACTGGAAGCCCAAAGACCAAGAGTATCGACATTTAACTTTTAAGGAGTTCAAGACCTACATTGATCAATTTCCAAAGTTGAAATGGGTAAATCTAACTGGTGAAGGCTCGGCTTTCCTTAATCCTGAATACGTGAAGATGCTTAAATATTTAAAACAGAAAAAAGTACCGATCTTTCTAGTTGACCACTTGGCCGATATGGACAAAAAAACGATCGAAGAGTTAGTAAAGATGGGCATAGACGGAATCTATATCTCAATAGACGGCGCCACAAAAGCAACTTATGAGAAGGTTAAGAAGGGGTGCGACTTTGACAAAGTTGTTGGAAATTTGAAGTATTTAGTCGAGATGAAAAAAAAGTACAAGAGTCCGATTCCAGAGCTATGCTTTAGGTTTGTGATTACTACCGAAAACTATAAAGAAATTCCCGACTTGGTTGACCTTGTTTTCTCTATTGGTAATAAAAAAGAGCTTGGAGATGGAACGCGTATTGACTATTGCGGGCTGCTTTCCTTTAAAGAAATCGATTATCTAAAAGTTGGTAAAATCCCAAAACCAATTATTGCCAGACTGGTTGAAAAGCAAAAACAATATGACGCTTTGGTCTTATTTGCTCATGTTGAAGCAATCGGCGCAGAAAATGCACCGGTTGAAAGCTGCATCTCCTGGATGGAACCATACATAATGATGGGGGGATATGTTCAACCTTGTTGCGCAGTCATGATGTCTAACAATAGGCCTTGGCTTAGAGAGCATGCTTTTGGTAATCTCAATGAAAAAAGTTTTAAAGAAATTTGGCATTCCGACAGATATAAAAGGTTCAGAGCTTCCATCAATAATTCTAAAAAACAGGTTCCTCTCTACTGTGCTGGATGTAGAGCATTTAGTACGAAAGAACGAGTCAAAAAATACGGTATAGCTAAGGATCTGTAATGAAAATATTAATAGTTCACCCGCATTTATCATTTTATGGCGGGGCTGAATTAGTGGTTGATAAGTTGGCGACTATATTGCAAGAAAATGGACATACCTGCGGCGTGGCGACCTTATCTTTGTCTAAAGACTTTAAGAATAAGCATAAAGAAGTTGAATTTCATTGTTCATCTGGGGAGTTCTCAGACGCTCCCAGAAGCACATCATTCTTTGCTGCTTTTGGTCTTTTGGGCGAGATAAAAAAGTTAAGAAAGATCATTAAAAAAGTAGCAAGCAAGTACGACGTTATAAATGTTCATAATTTCCCTACTACTTGGGCCGCTTCAAGATTGGGGAAGCCAGTTGTATGGATGTGCAACGAGCCACCCGAACTTTGGAATAACACTAATCCTAGTCTTTTATTAAAAATCGCCACTTTGATTGGCGGTAAAATCGACCAGGCAATTGTGAATCGTTATATAAATAGAATTGTTGTAGCAGACAAGACCAATGCCAAAAATCTTATCGGTAGGTATAAAAAGAAGCCTGATATCAATAACTATGGTATCGATTATCAGTTTTTCTCCCAAACTAAGAAAGATGAAAGACTGATTGAAAAATATGGATTAGCGAAAAAATTTGTTGTAACGCAAGTTGGAATGCTAACTCCCCAGAAGAATCAGCTTGATACTTTAGAGGCTCTAAAGAAAGTGGTTAAAAAAATCCCGGAGATTCGATTAGTTTTGGCCGGGCGGGGTGGCAGCGCTTATGAAAAAGAGGTCAAAGAATTTATTGAGATCAATGATCTTAAGGAGTACGTTGTTTTTACGGGCCAAGTAGACCAAAAAACTATTCGCGATCTTTACTCGGTCTCAAACTTGGCTGTATTTCCAATTAAAACTCAGGGCGGTTGGCTTTCCCCATTTGAGGCAATAAGCTCCGGCGCTCCAGTTATTGTTTATCCCACTATGGGGGCAGCCTCAGTTATTTCAGAACAGGATTTAGGAATAGTCTCTTCTGATTTGGGGCAAGCTATTCTCGATTTTTACAACAAGTTTGGCAGCAAACAAGTGTATTTGATTCGGGAAAGAAATTGGATAAAGGAGAATTTAACCTGGAAAAGATTTACAAACAAATTCGTCGATATATTTGAAAAAACTAAGTAAGTCAAGTTAAATGGAGTCAGATTAAATGGAGTCAGAAATCGGAAAATTTAACTTTAGCGAAGGGAAAGATCTTTTGTTCTCATTCGAAGAGTGGAAACTTGATCCTTCTAAATTTGAGGGCAAAAATACTTTAACTAGTCCGGAGTATGGCGCAATAATTAACCAGTTGGAATCAGAATTTTCATCTAAAGTCAGAGATTCGGGCTTGAGCGATCCGAGACGAATAAGTGAAAACGATTTAGATTTGATTCATCAACTGCAAGACCGAATTTTACAGATAGAAAAATCAATAATTCCAGATGAGGAACGCCGTCCATTTAATCTTTCTAGTTTATCTCATGTTCATCAAGTGGAAACGGTTGCAAGGGTGATAGCAGAAAATATTAATAAGACAGAACCAAATTTAAGGTTAAACCCACTGCTTGTGGGCGCCAAGGCTGCCATTCATGATATGGGACGATTTGCTTCTCACGAGGCGGTCATTCATGGGATGGCCGGAAGAGAACTATTGAAAAGATTAGGTTTTGATTCAACATTCGTTAATACTACTCTTGCTCATCTGGAAGCTGGAAGCGGACCGGGAGTTATTAATCTAGATGAAAATAATATTGGTACGCTGAGTGATCAGGAAATTATTGATTGGATAGATCACAATATTGATCCTGCTGAAATAATTGTTACATTGGCAGATTTATGTAGTATGGGTGCAAAAGATGAACAGAGCGGAAAATATCAAAACCACATTGTCTATCCCTTGGAAAGTTTAGTTCACTCTGCCTCCAGAAGACCAGTAGAGAGAAGGAACTTTTATTTTAGGCTAGCTGGAATATTGATAAAATATGTTGAAAAAATGGGCTCGGTTGATATATCTAATCTAATACCATTGGCCAAAGAAAGATATGAAAAGGAATTTCCAGAAAAAGAAGCGTCTTGATTTTTTTAAGGTTTGAAGCTAAGTTAGTATTGCATCATTAATATAACTTCGGGAGGCTAAGATGAAAGTTCTCGTTACCGGGGGTTGCGGTTTTGCCGGCTCTCATACTTGTGAATATTATGCAAAAAAGGGTGCTAAAGTTATTGCATACGATAATTTAACTAAATTTGAATTACGAAGAACTGGCTATTCAACGGAGAGCGCCAGATTTCATAATGTTCGGTATTTAGAGAAGCTAGGGGTTGAGATTGTCAAAGAAGACATTCGGGATATGGAAAAGCTTGAGAAACATGCGAAGAATGCAGACTTTATTGTCCATACTGCCGCTCAACCAGCGATGACCATCTCTTGGGAAGACCCAGCTCTTGATTTTACCTCCAACGTCGTTGGAACCTTCAACGTTTTAGAGGTTGTTCGTAAATATAAAATGCCAATGGTTTCCTGTGCTACTGTCCATGTTTACGGCAACAAGATCAATGATGAGGTTAAAGAGGGTAAGACCAGATACTACCGACGTCCTGCAGGAATTGATGAGAGCAAGAGAACAGTAGAAGGATCTCTAAGTCCATTGCATGCTTCAAAAAGAACTGGCGATCTATATGTTAAGACTTATATCGACACCTACAAATTACCGATTGCATCATTTCGTTTGACCGGGCTTTATGGCCCAAGACAGTTTGGCGGAGAAGACCACGGCTGGGTTGCTAACTTTGCCATCCGTTCTGTTATGGATAATCCTCTTACTATATATGGCACAGGCAAACAACTTCGAGATATTCTCTATATAGAAGACCTTGTAGAAGCCTTCGATGCTTTTTACAAAACTAAAAAAGCTGGCATTTACAATATCGGTGGTGGAACCAAAACGGCAATTTCTCTGATTGAATGTATTCATATGATCGAGCGAATCCTGGGGAAGAAAGTTGATATCAAATACGACGAATCTCGTTTTGGCGACCTTATCTATTTTGTCTGTGATTCATCTAAGGCCAAAAAAGAGTTAAAGTGGGAAGCTAAAACTTCGGCGAAGGACGGGGTAACAAATCTAGTTAACTGGGTGAGGGACAATAAAGAATTATTTAAAATAGATAAATAAATGAGTGAAAAAGCGATTAAAATCGGCTTAATCCCTGCGGCGGGAAAAGGTTCGCGGCTTGGCTTTTTGTCGAACCTTTTACCCAAAGCACTATTTCCGCTTTACGATCGACCGATTTTGCATTATGTCATAAACCAAATGGAAGATATGGGAATAGAGGATATTTATATCATTGTCCATACCTATAAAGAAAAGATAATGCAGTACATTGATCTCATAAAGATGGATTTAAAAGCGCGAGTTCATTTTATTGTTCAAGAATCGCTTAATGGAACCGCTAGTGCAATTCTTTTGGCTGAAAAAGAGATAAAAGATCGTCCTTTTTTGGTTATGTATGGCGATGATTGCACTATCACAGAATCTCTTCTGCCAATGGCCGAGTTATTTTTCAAAAAAGA